>CAYMMN010000117.1:0-9171 GCA_964391495.1 uncultured Flavobacteriales bacterium
AAACAATATGGGTGTAAGAGCAGCAAGTCCTATAAGACCGTAATTCCGCCAAAGCTTTACCATTCTCCTGTTGCGAGGTGTGAATATTTTTCGTGCAGGTAATGATTTTTCAACGTATTGATAATGGATTTCAATTTTTTCATCGGTATCCGCAACCGGAGGAGAAAATAATTCATCCTTTCTTTGTTTCCTTTTGAAAAAATACAAGCGTATGCGATCCCAAAGTTCTATCAGCCATTCACTGAAATGCATAAATATGATCACACCGATCATTCCACCCAGGATGGAATACATATTCGTTTCAAACCAGGTGAAATCGTACTTCTCATTGAAATAAACCATGGGAGGTCCTACCGCGAACTTTACGCTGCTGATGAGGATTAGGGAAAGTATTTTAAGGAATTCCTCCACGAAAGATTCTGGAACAAGGGTTAATGATCAGAGGATAACACCAGAAGTGTTACATCTTGTCCCCGTAAGCAAGGTCTCCTGCATCGCCCAGTCCTGGAACAATGTAGGATTGTGATGTCAATTCCTCGTCAATAGCCGAACACCAGATAGTCACATTTTCCGACATGTGTGCTTTGACATATTCTACACCTTGTGTACTTGCAAGAACACTTACAATGTGAGTATGTTTCGGCGTACCTCTTTCCATGAGTGATTTGTACGTAGCAACCATGCTGGATCCTGTGGCTAGCATGGGATCCGAAAGAATGAGGATACGATTCTCAAGTGATGGACTTCCTACATATTCAAGTTTGATTTCAAAGGAACCATCCTTGTGATGTTTACGGTAGGCGCTGATAAAGGCACTATCACCATGATCAAAATAGTTGAGTAAACCTTCGTGTAATGGTAACCCTGCACGCAGGATTGTTCCGATTACCGGTTGTTCACTCAGGACAGGAACATTTGCAATTCCCAGTGGTGTGGTCACTTCCCTCTCGGTGTAAGGAAATGTCTTGCTGATTTCATACGCGAAAATTTCACCCAGACGAGATAAATTTCTCCTGAACCGCATACGGTCTTGTTGTATACTCGAATCCCGTAATTCGGAAATGAATTGATTAACGATAGAATTGTTCAGACTGAGATTATGTACCATACCGGTGAAACATTAATTTTTGAACCAGCGAATGAATGCCGGCAATGTGTTTTTTCTGATTTGTAAATATACAACTTCCTGCGATCCGAAACTCTTATAGAATCGGGCCAGGCTGGGATTCATGGAACCTTCGAAATCGAGGATTTTATTTTCAGTGCAATGTTGTTCCACGAATTGGCTGATGAGGGCACTCATAGCTCCGCTTTCCCTCGCTTCAGGATTAACTGCGGAAAACAAAAAAATATAACCGGTATGCGTATGCAAAAACGCAGCTCCTGCAATTAGTTTACCATCAGGGGATTGTGCACCTAAGAGTTCAAGGCTATTGCGTTTAGCGCATTCCTCTGAAAGCTGAACAAGTGTTTTATATTCCTCCTCTCCCAGGTTTTTTATCTCCCGGCCTCTGTTATTTCTGAACAGATCAATAATTTCATTGATCCCGTTCAGATTGATGATTTTGATACCGGCTTTTTGAGCCTTTTTTAAATTCCTTCTAAGGTTTTCTGAATAACCGGCAAAGAGTTTTTCTCTGTCAAATGATAAATCCAGATGATGCGTGATTTTCTTTTGAATGTCGAGGCCTTTTACTTTCCTCTCACTCGTATTCGCAGTGTTCAATTGAATTTCTACGAGCCTGAATGTGGATGGTATCTTTTGAATAAATTCCTGAACAGAGTTTTCTGTGATTTTATTTTTGGAGAATAATCCAAGTTGTTGAGTAAATGGCGGCTGAAATAAATAGGCAATACCAAATTTTTTTCTTTGTGTAAGAGGGAATACCGCTGAATAATCGTCTTCAACAAGAGCGGCCCAACCCGGAGAAACAATATCAAGAAACCATGAATAAGCATAGGTCATTCCATTCCCACATACTTTGATGCAAGAGTCCCATTTCTGTTTATCGATTGCCTGATGCTGAAGAAAAGTAATCATTTCACGGATTTGTTGAGCGCAGCCTTAACCACATCTTCATAGACATCCTGCCAGCCATCCCAGGGTTTTTTATTGCTGATGGTTTCATTGTGCCAGAGCGACATAAATGTTCCGTTTACGGCTTTTACTTCCCGGATCAATGGATTCACATAACTGAGAACTTCAGCCGGCTGTATTTTCATATAAAATCTCAGGGTTGCATCCATCACTGCAAAAGGATGAATTCTGAGAGATGTACTTTGCTCATTATCTAAATCGTAAAATAAAAAGGAAGAACAGATACCTGCCCGAAAACCGATCTCAGAAGAAAAGCCCATTGTATAATCTTCTTTGATATCGCAATCAATAAGATGGCGGTAAGTTCCTGGGAATTGTAATTTTAGAAAATGTTGTCGACTCTTTGTAACGTCACGACGAATAACTTTCCTCAGTCTTGATTGTTCCAATCTGATCTTTTCAGGCTGGTAATTCGAAGCATAGGATGGATGAATTCCAACTTCATTATAATCCGCGATAGATTTGATGAGAGATTGAAAAGCCTTTCTGCTCACAGAAACATTTTTGTCATTCTCTCCATAATCACCAAGCAGAAAAAAGTAAATGCAGGATAAATCATATTGCTGCTGGATTCTGAATAATGTTTCGTAAGTATCGTAAGGATCCTGTTGTCTGCCAATAAGCACAGACAAACGAAATGCGATATCCTTGAAATCAAACCTTGAAAAACTTCTAAGGAATGCACCGGTGGTTCGCATCAATCCTTTTTGCAAATGAGCCCAGGCATTGTCGATGTCTATCGTTGAAATGTACTTGTATTTCTTTTCAGGAAATTTTAAATCAGGATAATGCTCCATCAGAATTTCCTGAATTTTCTTCGCATAAATATTTACGATCGGTTTGTGTAGAAAACCTTTCTGCCAGGCCAGACTTTCATGCGCATCAAAACGATCGTGAGCGTCGCGTTTGTGTGGAAGATATTCTTCGTAACGACTCACCATATAAAACGTTGCCGCGAATGGATCGAAAGGCAAAATGAATTTTGGGTGCGTTGCAAAAAAAGCTTTTGTATCCTCCCAGTCAAAAACTGAAAGTTGCTGATCACGGATTCCTTTCTGCGTCAGAAATCCGGTCGCATAGATAAAAATTTCATTTCCGAATGCGGCCTCGCTGTAATTAATTTTCGCTCCATTGAATAAGTGAAATTCATCAGCATGTACAGTAAGCTTGTAATCTATCCCGAGCAATTCCCGAAAGATGAGATCGAATGTATACCGTAAGCGGGGTCCGGAGACAGGGGCGTAAATCAGCAGCATTCAAAAAGAGTGGTCGGAGGTTAGCGAAAATACCGGGTATTCTACTCCGATTTTGTAATGCAATTCTAATGAAAAAAGGCCTGATTTTTCTAATAAATATTCACATTTTCTTCCATTCTACTGAATGGAAGACTCGTTACTACAGTCTGGAGATAATATGTAAAATATGCCAATCAGATCATTCCTTCGTCTGCAAAACTGTAAAATCCCTTTTGTGTAATGATTACATGATCAAGGACCGAAATTTCAAGAACCTTCCCGGCATCAACAATGTTTTTTGTAAGCCGAATATCCGCTTCACTTGGTTTTGCTGTTCCTGATGGGTGATTATGACAGAGAA
Source organism: uncultured Flavobacteriales bacterium (assembly GCA_964391495.1). GTDB lineage: Bacteria > Bacteroidota > Bacteroidia > AKYH767-A > 2013-40CM-41-45 > JADKJP01. The sequence goes on from CAYMMN010000117.1 coordinate 3,695, forward strand.
TAATTGCCTGCGCTTTGTGGTCCAGAGCAGCTTTAAAGATCATTCGAGGGTCTACAACAGTCCCACTCATTCCACCACTGCTGAGCTGTTGTTTTGCCAGAATCTTATTGCTTCGGTTTAAGTAAATCACCCAGAATTCCTCGTGTATTAAATCTCCAAGGATATTTTGAAAAATTCTTGCTACGTCAGCGCTTGAACTTATTTTTTCAAGTTCTGTTTCCGCTGTTTCTTTCCGTCTTCGAGCCAGTTCAAGAGCCGCAATGATGGTAATTGCTTTCGCTTCTCCAATCCCTTTGAATTTCATCAGTTCCGATGCATTCATTCTCCCGAGTGAATAGAGACTGTTTCCAACATGAGACAATATTTTTCTGGATAATTCGACCGCTGTTTCTTCCAGATTTCCGGAACCGAGAAGAATTGCAAGCAGTTCGGCATCTGAAAGAGAGTGCTTTCCTTTCAGTAAAAGTTTTTCACGCGGGCGATCTTCTTCAGCCCAGGATTTTATCGACAATCGGTTTTCCATGCGGTAATTTTTTCAGCAAGTAACTCAATTGTGCAATGCGTGTCATTCTGTATAAGTTGGTTATTATAAGGCAAAAAAAAAGCTCCCGTTTTGCGGGAGCTTTTTTTCTCTGATAATCCAGAATTATTTGATGTGATTGAGGTGAACAGCAAGTTCACTCTTCAGGTTAGCTGCTTTGTTTTTGTGGATAACGCTTTTCTTAGCCAGGCGATCCAGCATAGAAGACAAATTGCTTAATTCCGTAGCTGCAGCTTTTTTATCCGTAATAGAACGGAAAGCTTTGATCGCATTTCTCATTGTTTTAGCCTGGTAACGGTTACGCAGACGTTTTGATTCGCTGTTACGGATTCTCTTCAGTGACGACTTATGATTTGCCATTTTGCTTTATTTCGCTTAAAATATTGATTTTTACTCAAATTTCGAGGCTTTTTGGAGATCAGGAAAGCACTCAACCTGCCCTGTTTATTTTTTGGGATGGCAAATATACGATTCTGATTTTTTATTGCAAACCTTTTTGTGATTTTCTTTTCTGAGGCTTTGAAAGGTCAACATCCTAAACATCAACAAAATCCTACATTATTTGCTCCTCCGGATCTGGCCGGTCGGGCTTCAAAATATTGCTACTTTTGTTCACCCGAAAATATGACAAAACTTAAGCCGACATCACCAATCGGAGTCCTGGGAGCAGGCACGATGGGCAGTGGAATAGCTCAGGTGGCTGCAATGGCAGGCCATCCTACCATTTTGTTTGACTCCAATCCCGCCATGTTGGAGAAGTCTAAAGCCGATCTGAACAAAACGCTGGCAAGGCTGGTTGAAAAATCGAAAATCACAGAACAGGACTCAGCGGATATAAAAGGACGAATCAATTATGCGAACTCCATGTCGGACTTGATGATGGCTGATCTGGTTATCGAAGCTATTCTGGAAGATTTGTCGATCAAACAAAAAGTAATTAGTGAGTTGGAAGAAATTGTAAATGACGATTGTTTATTTGCAAGCAATACTTCTTCCTTATCCATCACTTCCATTGCAGCCGCTGCAAGGATTCCTTCACGAATACTTGGCTTGCATTTTTTTAATCCCGCGCCTCTTATGCCACTGGTTGAAATCATTCCAGGGCTGGCCACTGATCCACAACATCTTTCTGAATTGAAGAGACTGATGCTCGATTGGGGAAAAGCACCTGTGATGGTAAAAGACACACCCGGATTTATTGTGAACCGTGTGGCCAGACCATATTATGGAGAATCTATTCGTATCTATGAAGAGCGATGGAATGATTTGCCGGAAGGAAGAACCGGACTCGCGACAATTGATTGGGCATTGAAAGAATTCGGTGGATTCAGAATGGGTCCTTTCGAATTGATGGACATGATCGGTAACGATATTAATTTTACTGTGACTGAAACGGTTTGGAAACAGTTCTTTCACGACCCGCGTTACAAGCCATCCCTCACCCAAAAACGTTTGGTTGAAGCAAAACGATTCGGTCGAAAAACAGGACAAGGATATTTTGATTATATACAGGAAGATAAATTTCCTGAACCATTCCGTAATGAAGAGCTTGGAAAAAAAATCAGGGACCGCGTTGTTGCGATGCTCATCAATGAGGCTGTAGATGCTTTGTATTTAAATGTAGCCTCACGCGAAGATCTGGATCTTGCGATGACCAAAGGAGTAAATTATCCCAAAGGATTATTGAAGTGGTGCGATGAATGGGGCGCTGAAAATGTTTTAGCGGTTCTGGAAGATTTGCATCGTGAATACGCAGAAGAAAGATACCGCCCAAGTGTTTTATTGAAGAGAATGGTAAGAGACAAGCAAAAGTTTTATTGAGCTAAAAAAGTTGAACCGCTTGTAGATTGATTGATGACTAAAATAGAGAAACAATGAAGTCCGCAGAAGAACTGAAAACTGAGATCGAAAAAGGATATACTTTTGAAGGAAAGAGTATCGTTCTTGGCTGTGCAATCAATGATAAAAGTCCGGTTCAAGGTGCGCAAGTAAGGATTCCATTGAACACGGTGAATCGACATGGACTGATTGCCGGAGCTACAGGTACAGGTAAGACAAAAACAATTCAGCAATATGCTGAAAGTCTTTCAGACAATGGCATTAGTGTATTACTGATGGATATCAAAGGCGATCTCAGTGGAATTGCAAAACCGGGAACAGAAAATCCAAAGATTCAGACAAGACACCAGCAAATAGGAACGGAGTGGAAGCCCACTCAGTTTCCCGTTGAATTGATGTCGATCTCGAATGAAAAAGGACTTCGCTTGAGAGCAACCGTTTCCGAATTCGGTCCGGTGCTTTTTTCAAAAATGCTTGAGCTTAACGAAAACCAACAGGGAGTTGTGACAATTGTTTTTAAGTATTGTGATGATAAAAAACTCCCTTTACTTGACATCAAAGATTTCAGACAGGTATTGCAACATATTTCAAATGAAGGAAAAAATGAAGTAAGTGCGTATGGACAAGTTAGTCCGGCAACTGTTGGGGTCATCATGCGAAAATTGTTGGAGCTTGAACAACAGGGAGCCGATCGCTTCTTTGGTGAGAAATCTTTTGAAGTGGAAGATTTATTAAGGAAAGACGGTGAGAAAGGATATATCAATGTTGTTCGTCTCTGTGACATGCAGGACAAGCCAAAATTATTTTCCACGTTCATGCTTTGCCTACTTGCAGAAGTGTATGCGAAATTTCCTGAAATGGGTGACAAGGCCGCACCCAAACTTGTGATATTTATCGATGAAGCTCACCTCATATTCAGAGAAGCAACAAAAACTTTGTTGTCTCAGTTGGAGACAGTAATAAAGCTCATCCGATCAAAGGGTGTAGGAATTTATTTTTGTACACAGATCCCAGGTGATATTCCCGATGAAATACTTAGTCAGCTTGGTGCAAAATTCCAGCACGCAATGCGTGCCTTTACTGCCAAGGACAGAAAGGATATCAAACTGGTTGCGGAAAATTATCCTTCAACAGCATTCTACGACACAGAAACTTTGCTCACTGAGTTAGGAATCGGTGAAGCACTGGTGACCGTGTTGAATGAAAAAGGAGCGCCAACACCTTTAGCGCACACGCTCTTATGTGCTCCCCGTTCACGAATGGATATTCTGAGTCCGGACGAACAAGATGCAATTGTGAAATCTTCCCGGATTTATTCTGAATATAACGAAGAGATCGATCGCGAAAGTGCTTATGAAATCCTGAACAAAAAAATTAAAGGCGAAACTGAAGAGGAAGATCATCAGGAAACAAAGCAAAAGGAGAATGAAAAGAAGGAAGATAAGACTTCCACCATTGCAGATACAATCTCCGCAGTTGCAAATAATTCTACTGTACGTACGGTAGTGCGTGAAGTCACTCGCGGACTATTGGGTGCATTGTTTGGAACAAGCACCAGAAGAAGAAGGTAAGATTATTGGAATAAAGAAAATTGAACACATGTCTGAAAAAACTCTTGCCGAACGGGTAGTTGGCAGAATGTATGAAAACGATTGGTTCAGCCAATGGCTGGGAATCGAAAGGGTAGAAGTGAAACCCGGCAGATCTGTACTCAGGATGAAAATCCGAAAAGAGATGCTCAATGGTTTTGCCATTGCACATGGTGGCATCACTTATTCCCTTGCGGATAGCGCTCTTGCATTTGCTTCCAATAGCCACGGACGAAAAAGTGTATCTGTTGAAACATCCATATCACATACAGTCGCCTTGCGTGAAGGAGATGAAATTACCGCCGTTGCGGAAGAGGTTTCTCTGACAGATAAAATCGGAGTTTATTATATTACCATTACCAATCATTTGGGAAAAACAGTTGCCTTGTTTAAAGGAACAGTTTACCGTACAAGCAGAGATTGGGAAGTGTAAGACTGATTTTAGATTTTAGATTGTAGATTTTAGATTGAGGATTGAGGATTGGAGATTTTGGATTGTAGATTGATCGTAGATTCTAACAACTAACAACTAAAAACTAAAAACTAAAAACTAACAACTAACAACTAACAACGAACAACCATCCACTAAGGACGAACCACTAAGCACCAAAAATAAATGAAAGAAGTTTTTATCATCGACACCATCCGAACAGCAATCGGAAGTTTTGGAGGAAGTTTGGGACCTGTACGGACGGATGATCTCGCTGTAATTGTTTTGCGTGAACTATTAAAAAGAAATCCATCTATTGATCCTGAAGTGATCGGAGATGTGATTCTGGGCTGCGCAAATCAATCAGGAGAAGATAATCGAAACGTGTCAAGAATGGCTTTGCTCATGGCAGGATATCCAATCAATGTTCCGGGAGAAACGGTCAACAGATTGTGTGCATCCGGACTTTCTGCGGCCATTTCTGCCTCTCGCGCGATTCAGGTTGGTGATATGGAATTAGCCGTTGCCGGTGGAGTTGAGAACATGACGCGTGGTCCATGGGTAATTTCTAAAACTTCCACAGCATTTGGACGTGATGCGCAAATGTTTGATTCCAGTTTTGGCTGGAGATTTATCAATCCAAAAATGAAGGAAATGTTTGGTACTGACGCGATGGGAGAAACTGCTGAAAATCTTTCTGACCGGGATCATATTTCAAGAGAAGATCAGGATAAGTTTTCACTGTGGAGTCAGCAAAAAGCAAAAGCTGCACGTGATCGTGGCCGGTTCGCTAAGGAAATTGTTGCGGTTGAAATTCCCGGAAAGAAAGGTGAAGTAAAGCGATTTGATCAGGATGAATTTATGAAACCGGAAACTTCTCTCGAAGGCTTATCTAAGCTGAAGCCTTCATTCAGGAAGGAAGGAACGGTTACTGCAGGTAATGCTTCTGGTCTGAACGACGGAGCTGCAGCATTGTTATTAGCGTCTGCAGATGCAGTGAAAAAGTACAATCTCAAACCGCTTGCCAAAATTCTTTCTTCAGCTGTTGTTGGTGTTGAACCAAGAGTCATGGGAATTG
>CAYMMN010000118.1:0-9118 GCA_964391495.1 uncultured Flavobacteriales bacterium
AATAATGCGTGCTGTTTCGATTAGCCAACAAAGATATCCTTTAGTTCAGCTTTCAGCATTCCCGTTTCTTTTCCTTTTCTGAATAGAAGCCGGATCGCATCTTTTCCTTTCTCGCCCAAATCGATGGAATATTGATTTACATACAGGTCAATATGTTTTTGTCTCACCGCCGGATCCATTTCCTGTGCATGGGCGCAAACATAATCCGCACTTTCGTCAGGATGTTTGAATGCGAATTCAACACTTTCTCTCACCAGTTGATTAATATGAGATTTTATTTCAGAAGAAAAATTTCTTCTCACGGCAATTCCACCTAAGGGAATTGCTTGTCCGGTTGATTTTTCCCAGAGCTCACCCAGGTCCGCTATTTTTACCAAACCTTTTTGCTCATAGGTAAATCTGTTTTCGTGGATGATCACTCCTGCATCTGTTTCTCCGGAAATAACAGCCTTTTCAATCGCGGAAAAAATCATCTCCTTCTTTACTTTGATATTTGGAAAGAAGATACTAAAAAGAAAATTCGCTGTAGTATTTTTTCCCGGTATAGCTACGGATGTAAAATCCGTTTCAGGTTTTGAGCTTTGCTTTCTTGCAATGAAAAGGGGACCAACACCATTTCCAAGAGCGCTTCCGGATGTTAGTAATTGATAGTCGTTGTTCACCTGTGCATAAGCATGGAAGCTAAGTTTGGTTACATCCAGCTCATTGCGAAACGCCATCTGATTGAGTTGCTCCACATCCTGAAGTACAGGTTCAAAACGAAAACCACGGGTGTCAATCTTCTGATGTACCAGTGCATCGAAAATGAACGTGTCATTCGGACAAGGGGAGTACCCGATTTTTATTATTTGTTCTTTGGACAAAATCCGTTTCTTTTCAATTTATAATTTTTCCAGTAATTCCGCGACAGTGACATTTAGCTTGCCAAGAGCAAGTGGAATATCCCATGCGTCTTTATTTCTCTTTTCTACATAATTCGAGATTGACCGAAGTTGTAGAGCCGGGATGTTCTCTTTTCCACAAACGTAAAAAAATGCAGCGCCTTCCATTGTTTCAATCTGAGGATGCAATCGTTTGTGAATTTTAGCTATGGAATTTTCATTTCCATGAACAGTATTCACAGTGATTGCCCGGACTTTTCTGAATGAACTAAATAAAGGATTTTCATTTTCATCAAGGTTTATGAAAATATCGGTTCCTTCCAATCCCATTTCTTTCAGGCTGAGAAAATTATTGTCGTCTTCCGCGCCAAGTTCCGAGAAGATGTCTTCGGTCACCCGAACAATTTCGCCAATCTGAATGTTGCGATCAAAACTGCCTGCCAAACCAATATTTATAGCCAGGTCATAGGTTTTGTCCTGTAATTCGCGCGTCAAAGCATGCGTGGTGGCTACCATTCCTACACCTGTGATGAGGGTATCCACCTGATTTTTTCGAAACCAGGTGGTTTCCAGGGAGCCCATTTCATTTTCAGTGGCGGAAACCAGCAAAATTTTCATGGTGCAAAGATAGGTCACACTTTTCCGATCCTGTGTATTGAAAATGTATCTTTGTAAACATTTTACATATTCAATGGTTTATATAACTAGAAAAGAATCTTTTAGCGCGGCACATAAACTGGCGCGTCCCGACTGGAGTATTGAGAAAAACGAAGAAGTTTTTGGCAAATGTTCGAATCCGAACTGGCATGGTCACAATTACCAATTGTGGGTCACTGTTAAAGGTGAAGTGAACCCTGAAACAGGATTTGTTGCCAATCTTGCCGAGATCAGTGTGCTCTTGAAAAAATATGTCCTGGATAAGGTGGATCATAAAAATTTAAATATTGATGTTGATTTCATGCAAGGGAAACTTAGTTCCACTGAGGTACTTGCAATCGAAATCTGGAAACAACTTGAAAAACCCATTAATTCTATGGGATGTGCTTTACATTGTATCAAGGTGCAGGAGACAGATAAAAATTATGTGGAGTATTTTGGTAATTAAAACCCCAGTCAATTATGGCTATAGACAAAAATATGCTTGAAGAAAATGAGATGGATGGTTACGCGAAGATTGATCAATACAATCCCCAGCTCGTTGAAAAAATTTCGAAAAATTACGCATCAACTATAGAATTAATCGGTGAGGATGTGAGTCGTGATGGTTTGATGAAAACACCTGAACGAGCAGCGAAGGCGATTCAGTTTTTGACGCACGGTTATGATCTTGATCCGGCAGGAATTCTTAAATCCGCGCTTTTTCATGACGATTATAAGCAAATGGTCATCGTAAAAGATATTGAGATTTATTCCATGTGCGAACATCATCTTCTGCCATTTTTCGGCAAAGCGCATGTAGCGTATATTCCGAATGGCTGCATTGTAGGACTTAGTAAAATTCCCAGGATTGTGGACGCGTTTGCCCGTCGTTTACAGGTTCAGGAAAGGCTGACAACTGAAATCAGGGATTGTATTCAGGAGACATTGAAACCCCTCGGAGTTGCTGTCGTTATAGAGGCTAAACATTTGTGTATGCTGATGCGGGGAATTCAGAAACAGAATTCGGTCGCAACGACCTCCGCTTTTACCGGTGAATTTGAAAATGAGAAGACCAGAGCAGAGTTTATCCGTCTGATATCTGCCAATCTTTCATGAATTGGCAAAAGGCAGGGTTTTTGAGTAAAAAGCCTGACAAAAACATTTAAAAATTGCATTAAAAAACCGGAATCAAGGTTCCGGATTGAAATCAGTATATTTGTATTCTCTAAATCAAAATTGAAATATGGAAAACAACAATAGTAATTGGAATTTTAACACTGTACAGCAAACTCAGGTTGGACAACAGCCGATTGCAAAAACCTTTATGGCCAGTGTATTTTCCTGGATGGGCATCGCGCTGGCGATATCCGCTATTACATCTTATGTTTTTGGTACCAATGAAAGCTACATGAGTTACCTCATCAGCGCTGAAGGAAGAGGTCTTTCAGGATTAGGTTATGTTGTCATGTTTGCTCCACTTGGATTTGTGCTGCTGATGGGTCTTGGTTTTAACCGTATGTCATCCACTGCGCTCACCGGAGTGTTTCTGATTTATTCGGTAATCATGGGTATCAGTCTCAGTTTTATATTCCTTGCCTATACACACGGAATGATCTTCCAGGTCTTTTTTATAAGTGCCGCAATGTTTGGTACAATGGCAGTACTGGGATATACTACCAAAACTGATCTCACCAAACTTGGAAACATTCTGATTATGGCTTTGATAGGAATTGTAATTGCCGGTCTGGTAAATATGTTCATGAGAAGTGATGCGTTGGGGTATGCCATTAGTTTCATCGCTGTAATTGTATTCACCGGTCTGACTGCATATGATGTACAAAAGCTTAAAAATATCGGAGCGAATGTTGAAGGCGGATCAGAGAGTGCAGCCAAACTGAGCATTCTTGGTGCCTTAACTTTGTATCTTGATTTCATCAACCTGTTTCTTGCTTTGCTCCGAATTTTCGGTGGCAGAAGAAATTAATAGAACATTTATCTGATTATCAGGCTCCGGATTCTTCCGGAGCTTTTTTTTTCTCCCGCAAGGGGATTTGACTATTTTTGAAAAGGAACTTTTACTTATATTGGTGAAAAATAGGACCACAATACTGATTCATAAATAAATCATTAAAAAATATTTTAGACCTGTATGAAGCGCGCATATCTTTTTCCGGGCCAGGGCTCACAATTTGTGGGGATGGGCAAAGAATTATATGATTCCGGCAATGAAGCAAAGGAGATGTTTGAGCAAGCCAATGAAATTCTTGGTTTTCGAATTACTGACTTAATGTTTTCCGGAACAGATGAAGACCTGAAACAGACCCGTGTCACACAACCATCAATATTTTTACATTCTGTGATTTTATCACGAAGTATGGGAAATACATTTTTACCTGACATGGTTGCCGGTCATTCCCTTGGTGAATTTTCCGCCTTGGTTGCAAACAGAGCATTGACATTTGAAGACGGACTTCGCCTCGTAAAAGCAAGAGCTTTCGCGATGCAAAAAGCATGTGAGATACAGCCATCGACGATGGCGGCGATTCTGAATCTTGATGACAAAGTTGTAGAAGATATCTGCGCTGAAATTTCTGCAGACGGTCATGTTGTTGTTGCCGCGAATTACAATTGTCCGGGGCAGCTGGTCATATCCGGATCTATAGAAGGTGTGAACATCGCGTGTGAAAAAATGAAAGCTGCCGGAGCAAAACGTGCTTTGGTACTTCCTGTTGGGGGAGCATTTCATTCTCCATTGATGGAACCCGCTCGCGCCGAACTTGCCGAAGCGATACGCAGTACACATTTTTCAAGTCCGATTTGTCCGGTTTATCAAAATGTGAATGCCATGCCTGTGACAAATCCGGATGAAATCCGCAGCAATCTTGTGGCGCAGCTTACCGGTCCGGTTCGTTGGACTCAAACCATTCAGAACATGATAGTAGATGGAGCCATGCATTTTGTTGAAGTAGGGCCGGGCAAAGTTTTACAGGGACTTGTAAAAAAAATCAATAAGGATATGGATGCAGTTTCAGCCTGAAAAGCAAATTCCTTTCCCGGTAAAAACTGACAAATAAGCCATCGCATGCCCATTTTGAATTCCATACTCAGCTGGTTGATGAAACAACGGATCCATCAGATCGAGTTGTTCATGAAGTATCCTCACGAGGTGCAGCAAGACTGGTTTAATAAACTCGTAGAATCCGCAAGAAACACAGAGTGGGGGCTCAGCTTTGATTACAAATCCATTCGTACGATATCCGATTTTAAAAATCGTGTGCCTGTTCAGAACTACGAAACACTAAATCCTTTCATTCAACGTTTAATGAAAGGCGAACAGAATATTCTCTGGCCCACGGATGTAAAATGGTTTGCGAAATCTTCGGGTACAACGGCAGGGAAGAGCAAGTTCATTCCGGTAAGCCAGGAAGCGATGGAAGAATGTCATTTCAAAGGTGGTAAAGATCTTCTCGCGATTTATTGCAACAACAATCCTGAAACCTTGATGTTTTCCGGTAAAGGTTTGGCATTGGGTGGAAGTCACCAATTGAACATTGACCGTAACGATTCCTTTCATGGTGATATTTCCGCGATCCTTTTGCAAAACCTTCCATTCTGGGTACAATGGATCAGAACTCCTGATTTATCCATTGCTTTAATGGACAATTGGGAGGAGAAGATTGAAAAGATGGTCAAGGCAACACTTCCTGAAAACGTAACCAATATCAGCGGGGTGCCCACATGGACACTTGTTCTGGCAAGGAGAATTCTGGAAGTGACCGGTAAAAAGAATTTGCTTGAAGTATGGCCAAACCTGGAATTATTTGTTCATGGCGCGGTGAGCTTTACACCATATAAAGATCAGTTTCAGCAATTGATTCCATCGAGTACATTTAATTATCTTGAAACCTATAATGCTTCCGAAGGATTTTTTGGAATTCAGGATCGATTGCGTTCTGATGAAATGCTGCTGATGCTGGATTATGGCGTATTTTATGAATTCATGCCTTTGTCGGAATATGGTAAGGAGGATCCGGTAACAATTCAACTTGACGAAGTGGAGTTGAATAAGAATTACGCTGTGGTAATTTCAACCAATGCAGGTTTGTGGAGATATATAATCGGTGATACTATAAAATTCACATGTAAAGATCCTTATAGGATAAAGATCACCGGTAGGACAAAGTTATTTATTAATGCGTTTGGTGAAGAGGTGATTATTGAAAATTCTGACAATGCCATTCGGGTTGCTTGTGAAAAAACGGGTGCGCTTGTGAGGGATTATACAGTTGCTCCTGTCTATTTTTCAGATGGAGAGAATGGCGCTCATGAATGGATGATTGAATTTGAAAAATCACCACTAAGCCTGGAATACTTTGTAGATGTCCTGGATACTGCTTTGAAATCCCAGAATTCAGATTATGAAGCGAAGAGATACAAAGACATGGCTTTGAGGTTCCCGATAGTTCATCAGGTACCTCAGGGGACATTTTACAATTGGCTAAAATTCAAAGGAAAACTTGGTGGTCAGCACAAAGTTCCGCGTTTGAGTAATGATCGGGTTTTCATTGATGAAATTGTTGAAGTAATGCGACAGATGAAATCTGTACACAATTCATGAAGCATTTCATTCTTATCATTTATTTATTGATTGCCACTTCCTGGACTTCTGAAGATTATGTCCTGATCCATCAGATTCCATTCGAGCATGTGAAATGCATGACTACGGATAATCTTGGGAATGCATTTGTAATTGTAGGCAATCAATTGTTGCAATTTGACGGAGGAGGAAAGCCCAAAGCAAATTTCATGGAGAAAAACCTTGGAGAACTGCGTTCTGTGGATGCATCGAATCCAATGAAAATCGAACTTTTTTATCCGGATTTCGGACAAATTATTTTATTAAACTCCAATCTGGCAGTTCAATCTACCATCAATTTGAGAAATCTGGGAATCATCCAGCCGGTTCTGTCTTGTCACTCCATGGTTGATGGTTACTGGATTTTTGATTTGCAGGATTATCAATTGAAGAAGGTCAGTCTTGATTTACAGGTTGCCTTTCAAAGTGGAGATATCAGGAAATGGGGTCAGGAAAAGATGACACCAAATTTTATGCTGGAGGCAGATGGATTTGTTTATTTGAATGATCCCTTGAATGGAATCTTAGTATTCGACCGATATGGAACGTTTTATAAAACAATCCCAATACCAGGTTTAAAATCATTTCAGATTATTGAAAACGAATTACTCTATCTGAAAGAAGGACGTTGTAACGCGTTTCACCTGAAAAAACATGAAGACCGGCCGATACTTTTACCTGCAGCTGATTCAGTGCTGAATGTAAGAATTGAGCAACGCGAACTTTATTTATTAACAAGTGACTCTTTGAGTTTTTATTCTTTTTAGATTCGCATCAATTGTATCAACAAATAAAATTACATAAAAAGACATGGCTTCAAAACCCGTCACCCTCAAGAAAAGCGCTTCAAAATCTACTGTGAAAGCTACGGATAAAACTCCCGCACCAAAAACCACTACAGTGAAGTCCACTGAAAAATATTCGCCAACAAAAAAACAACTGGCGCCGTTGCACATCGCGATTGCGGGCAACATTGGTGCAGGTAAAACCACACTGGCAACTTTGCTTGCAAAGAATCTGAAATGGGAGCCTCATTATGAAGATGTGGATGACAATCCTTATCTGAATGACTTTTATGATGACATGCAACGCTGGTCATTCAATCTTCAGATTTACTTCCTCAATTCCCGTTTTGAGCAAATCACAAAAATCCGTCAAAGCGGAAAAACGGTTATCCAGGATCGTACGATTTACGAGGACGCGAACATATTTGCACCAAACCTGCACGCTATGGGTTTGATGACAACCAGAGATTTCAATAACTATCAGAGTCTGTTCAATCTGATGAATAAGTTTGTTTCTCCACCGGATTTATTGATCTATCTCCGTGGTAGTGTTCCGACTCTGGTGAATCAAATTGCCCGTCGTGGACGTGATTATGAGAATTCTATCCGTATCGACTATTTGAAACGACTTAACGAGCGTTATGAGGCATGGATTTCTACTTATGATCAGGGCAAGTTATTGGTCATTGATATTGATGATCTGAACTTTGCAGATAATCCTGAAGATCTGGGAAAAATTATCAACCGGATCAATGCAGAAATTAATGGTCTTTTTTAACCAATTATAAAGCATAAAAAAAATCCTCCGATAACGGGGGATTTTTTTTTTGGATTATTGCCTGATATAGAATATCAGATTCTTGAATATTGATCTGAATCTATCCGCCACAGATTCGTGGCAAAGGCTTCAGTTGTTCAACAGTAGGAATTTAAATTGGAGGAAGCACAGCCCATAAGGCAATAGCTGAAAGGACATTTCCTAATGCCAGAGGAATAAATGATTTTTTTACTTCGATCTTGAAAATAGCACTGGTTAGAAAAACCTCTGTAAGTGTAGAGCCAATCAGTACAAACAACATTAAGAAGGATATGCTTACCGTTGTAAACGCGGAACTTAGAATGAGTGTTGATACAAGGGCGATGATATTTCCAACAAGCGAAATCAGAAATGCTTTAGAGAACGTAAAGTGAAGGAAGAAACGGATCATGACCCATTCCAGTAAGAATACAGTGAATGGAATATACCAGTGCTGCTGGAGAACGGTAGCGATTATTTTGGGCGCGAAACTCATTCGGAAGTTTTGTTGTTTTCAGTGTTGGCCAAATATACAAATATATTATTCCAAATTAAGTCCGGCTAATAACACCTTCCAGGCCTCCTCAACATGACCCTTGTCCAACAAAGTCTTTGCAAGTTCGTGAATCTTTAAAGTGAACATTTCCGGCTGATGACCGAATCTTTGTTTCAATTCCTTCATGAAATCCCTGTGAGAAAATTCAAGGATGGATTCTTTGTCGGGCAGTTGATGAACATTGCCAAGTTGACCAAGGTTGTTGCCGGTTAAAATCGTACTCAGTCGAATGGATTCCGGTAGTTGATCCACACCGATTCCTAAAGCACTGTTTGGTTTTGCCACTTCGAAGATGGCAGATCCGGAAGCTCTGCAATAGTAGTCGCCACCCATTCGTGCAACCAAATCGATTTTATGGATATCGATTTTATTTTCCGGAGTAAGCACACTTTCAGAAATATGCATCCTCAGAATTTCACAAATGATCAGGTTTGCCGCTCCACCTTCTTTTCCGGTTTCTTTTACTTCCAATACTTTGCATTCCATCTGTACCGGAGATTCTTTTACTCTGAACGGACGGATCAATTCAGATGGGATCGGAGTAAATCCGGATTTCACAAACTCATTTACGCCTTTCGGATATTCAGTACTGGAGAGTGACATTTGCTGGACCATCGCATAGTTGACTACATTAATGACAACTTCCATAGTCTCGTAGATATTTTCGAGGGTATGTTTAATGGTATTGTCACGAACACGACGTGCAGGTGAAAAAACAATCACAGGTGGATTGCTTCCAAATGCATTGAAAAAACTAAAGGGAGATAAATTGGGGACTCCATTTTTATCTACTGTACTGGCAAATGCGATTGGCCTTGGGGCAAT
>CAYMMN010000119.1:0-9049 GCA_964391495.1 uncultured Flavobacteriales bacterium
ATCAATACATACGCCGCGTCTTTTCTCAATCGTGTCCCGCGACAATCCGGACACATGGTACGACCACGGTAACGTGATAACATCACACGATACTGGATTTTATATGCCTGTGATTCGACCCATTGAAAAAATGAATCAATGCCTTTAAAATAACTGTTTCCTTCCCAAAGCAATTTGCGCTGATCGCTGGTGAGTTCAAAAACCGGCCGATGAATCGGGAAATCAAATTTGTAGGAACTGCGAATCAATTGTTCATTCCATTCTTTCATCTTGTCTCCACGCCAGCATACAATAGCACCTTCATATACAGAAAGGCTTTTGTCCGGCATCACCAGGTCTTCATCAATCCCAATGATGGAGCCGAATCCTTCGCAGCGTTTACATGCTCCATAAGGATTGTTGAAACTGAATAATTGTGTACTCGGTTCTTCAAAACTGATTCCATCCAATTCAAAACGATTGGAGAAAGAAATCAACTTGCTTTTTGCAGTATCCAGTATTTCAGTGATGCATTCTCCTTGACCTTCGAAGAAAGCGGTTTGAACAGAATCGGAAATCCGGGATATATTGTCAGAGTCATCCGGTTGGATGGTAAAGCGATCTATCACAATCTGAATGATAGATTGTTTGGGTGGAGTTTTAGAATTGGTTTCATCCTCCGCGACACTCTTTTTTTTCCTGGATGATTTTGTTGAAGATGTTCCAAGGCCAAGAGCATTGCTGACATTATCAAGCAAGGCTGCATTTCCATTATCCAGCAATTCTTCAATCTTGTAAACCGTATCAATGATCCTTACCCTTGTGAAACCTTTTTGCAAAAGAATGTTCAATTCTTCAATCAATGTTCTGCCGGGATGGAGCAGGAGTGGAGCGTATAAAAGTACTTTTGTCCCCGGAGGAAAAGAAGAAAGTTGCTTCACAACATCATCCGTACTATGACGCTGCACTTCCTTGCCTGAAACCGGTGAATAGGTTTTTCCGATTCTCGCGAAAAGCAATTTCAGGTAATCATATATTTCTGTTGAAGTACCAACAGTTGATCGGGGATTTCTCGAATTGACTTTTTGTTCTATTGCTACTGCAGGAGAAATGCCTTTGATGTAATCCACATCAGGTTTGTCCATACGTCCGATAAACTGACGCGCGTAAGAACTGAGACTCTCCACATATCTTCGCTGTCCTTCCGCATACAAAGTATCAAATGCCAATGAGGATTTTCCCGATCCGGAAAGACCGGTGATCACCACAAATTTATTTCGTGGAATCGCTACATCAATATTCTTTAAATTATGAACCCTGGCGCCCTTTATGATGATAAATTGCTTTGGATCCAGTTTTTCTACACCTGCCATAAATTTTCCTGAACTGCGAAGATAACAAATAGGAAGGCAGAAAATTCTTGAGGAAAAGAACTGATCCGGAAAGCACTGAATTCCGGCTTCGTTATTTATTCACTTTATCAGAATAGAATGGAGGATAAATTTCAATTGCCTGATTTTTTAAAGAAAAAAAAATATAGTGTTTGAGATTAGGGGTTAAAGGAACCGTTTAGGCATTTAATAAAAGCTTGTTTTTTGCGCAAAATCAATCTTTTCTCATAAATTGTAGGATTTTTCTAAAGATTTATTTGAATTCAATGAATTGAAATGCTATATTTGATCTAACCAAAAGAAACCATCAGAGTTTTTTCAGGTAAAAAGGAATAGATTTAATTTCACACAATACTAAACGGAGGCCGCGCATAGTTAAACTTCTACTTTAATTTTTTACTCACACATTAAAGCAGAAAACAACTATGGCAAACCTTCATCTGATGGATGATAAAGATCTTGTGCATCTTTATCAAAAAGGAGATCAACTCGCAATTTCTGAGCTTATCACACGCTACAAACAGCGTATTTATTCCACCATTTATTTTCTCGTACGTAACAGGGAACTTGCTGAAGACTTGTTTCAGGACACTTTCATTAAAATCCTGACCAGCCTTAAGAACAAGCATTACAGTGAACAAGGTAAATTCTTACCCTGGGCTCTCCGTATTGCCCATAACCTGGTCATTGACCATTTCAGGAAAGATAAGCTGATGCCGCTCCAGCATGATTCGGAAGAATACTCCGTTTTTGATGTATTGCCACAAAAATCCCGTAATGCGGCGGAACAAATGATTTACGATGAAAAAATAGCTCAGGTCAGAGCTTTGCTTGATCAGCTTCCATTTGAACAAAGGGAAATCGTAATCCTTCGTCATTATGCCGGACTTTCTTTCAAAGAAATTTCCAACATGCTGAATATCAATATCAACACTGCCTTGGGACGAATGCACTATGCGATTTTAAAAATGCGCGAAATAGTTCAAAAACAAGAGATTAATTTGAGGGAATGATTTATTCATTTCCTCAAAATATTTCTTTGGCAGAGCCCGTTATAGGCTTATAAATTCTAATCTAAATTCAAATTGCATGATAAAAACTACTACTCAAAAAGATCTTCTTCTCTATGTTTACAATGAATCAAATCTCCATGAAAGCGATCGTATTCAACGTGCTATCGATGGTGATCCCATTATTGGTTCCACATTCAGAGAAATTGTTTCCATCGTACAGACCTTCGATGCTGTACATCCGGAACCCTCAGAGGAAAGCATTCAGAAAATCATGAAACATGCATGATTGGAAAAAAAAACAGCGGGTGTTTTACCCGCTGTTTTTTTTTTGTTCTCTCTAACCTTTTCTTTTTTTCAATGAACCATAGGCGAATCGTTTATGAATATGATTCTAAACTAAGCCAGGTGCCTTCCCAAATCAATTTTATTCGATCAATTTCCCATTCACTTGGGTGAATAATTTGTTCTGCATGGTGAATGCGGCAGGAGATTATCTTTGCAGGGATGACAAAAAAGGAGCGTTTCGAAAAAGTCCTTCATTATTTTCAAACCGAACGTCCGGTTGCTGAAACGGAGCTTGAATATGCAAGTCCATATGAATTACTGGTGGCCGTTATCCTTTCAGCTCAATGCACAGACAAGCGAGTGAATCTGACAACACCTGCGTTCTTTGCAGAGTTTCCTGTTCCCGAAGCCCTCGCTGCAAGCACCCCTGAACAAGTTTATCCTTTTATCAAAAGTATCAGTTACCCAAACAACAAGGCGAAGCATTTGGTGGGTATGGCCAGGATGCTGGTTCATGAATTTAAAAACGAAGTACCTGCGGACGTGGAACTTTTGCAAAAATTACCCGGGGTTGGGAGAAAGACAGCCAATGTGATCGCCTCTGTGGTGTTCAACATGCCGGCTATGGCCGTCGATACTCATGTGTTCAGGGTATCCGCAAGGATAGGACTAACCACAGCTGCAAAGAATCCTTTACAAACAGAGCGGCAACTCATGAAGTACATACCGGAACATCTGGTGTCGATAGCTCACCACTGGCTGATTCTGCATGGTCGTTACACCTGCACGGCCAGAAACCCGAGTTGTTCCGAATGTGGTTTAAAACTCTATTGCAGGTATTATGAGAAAAATAAATTAAAACTAAAAAGAGGGAAAGGATGAGAGGTTAGTATTGTAGATTGAAGATATTAGATTGTTGATTGATCTTCTGGTTTACTCATACAATCCCGCTGCAATTTTTTCAGTAAGGGCTTTAGGAACAAAATACGTCATCCATGTACTGATGCGATTGATGAAACCCGGGATGATTTCTACTTTTCCTTTAAACATAGCTTTCAGAGCAATCCGGGCAACAACATCAGCCGGCATATTAAACTTCGATGCACGTTTAATCATTTCAGGAGTATGCATCCCGGCTGCATTCATAAAATTGGTTTCCGTAGGGCCGGGGCTAAGGCAGGAAACTGATACACCCGAATTTTTTAATTCGTAACGGAGACCTCTGGTGAACTGCAAAACAAAAGATTTGCTGGCTGCATAAATGGCTAATGTCGGAACAGCCTGGTATGCTGCAGTACTCGATACATTCAGAATGAAAGATTCCGGTTGCTTTTTAAGATAGGGGAGCATGAGGTAAGTTAATTTTACCATGGTAAAAGTATTGATGCGCATCATTGCTTCCTGTTCTGATAATGTCAGTGTATCGAACCTTCCCCAGAGTCCATAACCGGCATTATTCACAAGGATTTGTAATGAAATTTGCTCCTCTTCAATTCTTCGGGCGATTGTATCGGCTGATTTTTCTGCTGATAAATCTAGAGCAATTGTGATAACTCTTACCTTGTTTTTGTTCGATAGTTCATTTGCAATTTCAGCAAGCAGGTTTTCCGAACGCGCCACCAGAATAAGATCGTAACCACGCATTGCAAGATTGGTTGCAATGGCTTTCCCAATTCCTTTACTGGCACCGGTAATGAGAGCGTAAGCCATGATAGTGATTGAAGGGTATAAAAAGAAAAATGGAATCAGAAATAAACTGATTCCATTTTGAAGATCGATTGTTCAAATTAACGAACCATTTTTTGGAAGTGATGATAGAAGGGTGTTGCACTCTCATCGCTTTTTGGCATGTATTTACCGAGGATAACCGGTGTATACATTACTCTTCTTCTGCTGGCTGCTCCCAAATGAGGGGACATAGCAACACGGTGCCAGATGCGGCCATCGTGAACCACCATGTCGCCGGCTTTTGCATCCACAAGCATTTCATGTTTGTCTTCGTCATTGTTCAGGAAGTAAGCCTTCTTGAAAAGCATTGAAAACATGTTTTGTTTATGTGTACCAGGTATAATTCTCAATCCGCCTTTATCGGATGATGAATCGTCAAAGTACAAACCAACGTTCAACATTGGAAGCACTTTTTTTCCATAGAAGATATCACGCATACTGTCGGTATGCCAACCCATCTGACGGAAATTACTGTTTGGAGTATTTACATAGTGATTAAATACGACTCCGTCTTTTTCATTCTCAGCGATACGTGCTCCGGATGGAAGCAGTACGGTAAGGCACTTCACGCGTTCACTATTCACAAAATTGTGGACCGGTTCACTGAATTGGGAAGTGAATGGGAAACGATGAACAATTTGTTTTCCATTTTCATCAATTCCGTATTTAATAGGAACTCCATTAACGACCTTAACGTCATCGCGGATCCATTTTTCCTGAATTTCTTCTGTTGATTTAAGAATTGCTCGCACCTCTTCAGGGCTTGCAACTCCTTGAAAATGGATAAAACCATTCTTGTCGAAGAATGCAATTTGTTCATCGGTGAGTTTCGGACCCAGCGTGAATTTAGGATATTGGACTTTACTCATTATTCAGCTATTTGATAAAAAGGTAACAACATTGGAAATCAAACCAATGCGTTGGCTTAATTGAATGATGATGTGAAATCAGATTTAGTTTCCAGTAAATTTTGAACGACAAATATAAAATAATCTTTTTACTTACAAATACCTTGAATAAAGTCCAAATTTCCATGTTATTCACATTGTTTTTTGAATCTTTCATTTTCAGAACCAACAAAAAACCACCGGTGGACTAAACCGATGGCTTTTTGCAAAAAATCAACGCAAAACACGATTTTCTATTATTTCAGATGAATGGATATTTTAGTCTTTTGAACGTGGGCAGGTTTTTTCTTTTGATAATTGACTTGACGAATGGTGCCTACAGATTTGATAGAATGGTTATTGTTTAACATCACTCTTGGAGTGCCAGATATCTGTAATTCATTTCTGCCTGCAGGAGTTTGCGAATTGACTTGTATGCTTCCAATAAATACTCCCATCAATAAGGAAATACCTTTCATCATAGATGAATTTATTTGGCAAATGTGCAAAGTGAACAGTGAAGGATAAGTGAAGGGTTCAATCTGCGTGCAAAGGAAAATAAATGTGAAATTGTGTACCCTGATCAGGTTCGCTTTCAACTTTCAAATCAATTTTATGAAAAGTCGCAATGGATTTTACGATCGGCAGTCCTAATCCGTAACTCAATCCGTCTTCAGGACGAAATCTCTTGAAACGATCAAAGATGAAGGGTAGATGTTCACCCGGAATCCCGACACCTGTATCAGCGATACTCAGGTGAAAATGATCTGATTCCAGTCTTCCTTTAAAGGAAAGTTTGCCTCCTCCTTTACTGTATTTTATAGAATTGGAAGCGACATTGAAAATTAAAGTATGAATAAGTGAACGGTTACAGGGTCCGAATATAAAATCACTTTCCCATTTTTGATTAACTTCAATTGATTTTTCTTCAATCCTCTCTGCCAGTTCTTCATTCACTTCATTACAAATTTCTAATAAAGAAACTTCATCAGTTTTCAAATATTGATCGTTTTCAATTTTTGAAATGTAGAGCAATGCCTTTACGATTTTCGTAAGGCGGGAAAGTGTTTTTTGCGATTCCACCAGTCGGCCTAGCACTTCATTCGACAAGCCTGGTTCGTTGATGATATTTTCTATCCTGTTTTGAAGGATAGAAATGGGAGTAAGCAATTCGTGTGAAACATTCGTAATAAACTCTCTTTCTATTTGAAAAGTTTCCCTGATTTTTTGCATCATGTCATTTATAGAGCGATCAAGCTGCGCAAATTCATAGGTATTTGTTTTGACAGGAGTGGAGTCAAAAGTGGAAGGATGCTGCACATCCTTCAGCTTTTTATTGACGATTCGGTTAAAGGGAAGTAACAGGATTCTTGCAAAGCCGAGATCCAGAAAAATGGAAAGCAGAATCACAGCGAATAATATCCGAAGTGTAAACTGTCGAATGGTATCGTTTAACTGATCAATTGTACTCAGACCTTCTCCAATTTCAATTTCGTACAACTGGTTGTCATACAGAAAAGCCTGGCTTAGAACCCGGTGCTTTACAACATCATTTTCAATCAGACGCTCTGTATTTTCAATTGTCCTTTTCCCAAAATCTCCGGGAAGACCCGACAAGGGAGAGATGGAAACATATTCTTCCTTGAAAACATTGTAACTGTCAAAACTGCAATCCTGGTCAAGGCTGATCTCATTCAATCCACCAATTTGTACCATGCGCATCATTTTTTCTAATCTTGCGCTTAGTCGTTTATCGATATGATTATAAACAATTCCCTGAATGATAATGGGAATAATGACTCCAAATGCACCGATGATAAGTGCTTTGGATATCGCATTGTACAGTACTAATTTGACCTGGAGTTTCAAGTGTAGGAGGGGCCGGGGTGTAATCGGTCAGTTCAAGGGAGTATAACGATCAAGGCATATTTAACCTGTAACCAATTCCTCGAACGGTTTCAATAAAGTCTGAATTGGCAAATGCGGCAAGTTTTTTCCGTAGATTTTTAATATGTACATCAATATAATTTGATTCGTAATCTTCTTCCAATACATCGCCCCATATATGTTCAGTTAATTGCACACGGGTAATTACACGGTTTTTATGCAGCGCCATATAATGCAAAATGTCAAACTCCTTTTTTGTGAGATTGATGACATTTTTTTCAAAAGCTACCGTACGATTTTGAATATCCATAACAAAATCATGAATCTGAATAGTATTGTTTTTCAGACCATGTTTTCTCCGTATAATCGCCTGCATCCGGGCCTGCAGTTCCAGAAGAGAAAATGGTTTTGCCAGGTAATCATCAGCCCCCAGATCCAGTCCGGTGATTTTATCATCGATGGTTCCTCTTGCCGTGAGCACTATAAATGCGGCATCCATTCCGGCTTCCTTGGCTTCTTTCAAAAGTTGGAAGCCGTTATAGTCCGGAAGTCCAATATCCATCAGGACAAAATCATAAGAATTCACAAAAACTTTTTCAGATGCGCTTTTTCCGGTGAAAGCTACGTCGCAATGGTAGCCTTGTTTTGTAAGAAAAATTTCAATCTCATGTGAAAGTTGACGCTCATCTTCAACAATTAGTACATTCATAGTATTGATCTGAATTATAACGAATTTATGGCTTCAACGAGTGAAGTACAGGCATATTTTATTTGGTCATCGGTGATAATCAATGGAGGGGCGATACGGAGACAATTCGGAGCAAAGAGAAACCAATCTGTAATGATCCCTTTTTCCAGACACTTTTTTATTACCGCCTGATTGATCATTTCACTTTCGAACTCCAAAGCTAAAAATAATCCCAGACCTCGTACAGAACGAATATCAGGATGTTTTAACAAGGACTTGAAAAGTTCTCCTTGTCTTTTTACCTTTTCATTTAATTCTGGTTTGGATATTTCTGAGAGGGCAGCATAAGCCGCCGCACAAGACAATGGATGTCCGCCAAAAGTACTGATATGCCCCAAGACCGGATCATGTGTCAGACTTTCCATTATCTGTTTATTTGAGATAAAAGCCGCTAAAGGCAAGCCGCCACCAAATGATTTACCGAGTAACAGGATGTCTGGTATTATTCCGGTATGTTCCATTGCAAATAGCTTTCCCGTTCGACCCATTCCTGTCTGTATCTCGTCGAGAATCAAAAGGGCACCGACCTCTTTACATTTACGATTCAATGCCTCCAGAAAGCCGGTCTCAGGTAATACAATCCCGGCTTCCGCCTGTATCGCTTCAACGATTACCCCTGCACAATTTGAATCGATAGAATTTAAAACAGAGAAATCATTGAAGTCTGAAATGAGACCTCCGGGCAATAAAGGTCGAAAAGCATTCTTTAACATTTCATTACCGCAAACACTCAGAGCACCCTGAGAACTGCCATGATATGCATTCCGAAATGAAATGAAGTGATTCCTTCCCGTGTACCTTTTTGCTAGTTTTAATGCTCCTTCAACTGCTTCAGTACCGGAATTGGTAAAATAGATATTATCCAGCTCGCGTGGGAGTAAAGAAGCAAGCAAAGTTGCCAGTTTCACCTGTGGTGATTGGATAAACTCACCATAAACCATCACGTGCATGTGCTTTTCCAATTGTTCCCGGACGGCTCCAAGAACAAGAGGATGCTGATGGCCCAGATTACTGACGGCTATACCTGAAATTAAATCCAGATATGCTTTCCCGGAAGTATCGTATAAATAAACCCCTTCCGCTTTATCAATCATTAAGCCCATGGGCAATGGAGATGTTTGGGCAACAAAT
>CAYMMN010000120.1:0-9043 GCA_964391495.1 uncultured Flavobacteriales bacterium
TAAAAATCCTGTGCTTTTTTATTTTTTCGGATTTGAAATGTTAATTCTGATGAAACGCTGATCCATTCCTTTTTTAATGTTTTTCTCAA
Organism: uncultured Flavobacteriales bacterium; assembly: GCA_964391495.1. GTDB lineage: Bacteria > Bacteroidota > Bacteroidia > AKYH767-A > 2013-40CM-41-45 > JADKJP01. The sequence goes on from CAYMMN010000120.1 coordinate 90, forward strand.
ATTACTTGATTCAAATCACCTAATTAACAGTTCTTTCACAGGGAATTTGAATACGTGAATTGTGTAAGATAAAAAAGATATTATGTAACAGGCAGACCTGTCTTGGTAACGATCTTTGTACAAGAAAATACTGATTAGTGATACCCTTTGTTGATGGAAATAAAATTTCTGCAATGAAATTGAGTATCCTCTTTATTACAAGTGAAAACAGTATTAATAGAGCCTCATCATGTCAGACAGGAAAATAATTCAGCACAAATTAACCAATACCTTTTTTCATTCTATTACAAGAATAAGATCCCTGGTGATCAAAGTCAAAGAGGTGTTCTTTATATATAGGTAGAATTAATGTGTGAGATAATATATTAAAAGGAGAAAGGAAGAAAATGAAATCTGGTAAGTGCTTATCTCAAAAATTGAAGTTGTTAATTAGCAGTTCACTCGTAGTCATTTTTATCATTGCTTGTGATTCAAGTGCAAATAATGATATTACGAAATCCGCATCTCTTCAGGAGAAAGTTCGGAAATCAGTAAGTGTATCGTCCGAAATTTCTTCTACGCAAAATGAAGTGAATAGTCAGTTCCGGAAATTTGTTCGTGAAGCGCAATTCAAAATAAAGGCGAACGAAATAGCTATTCTGAGATTAAAGCAAAAAACACTTCTGCAGGATTCTAGCTCGGATGAAGTCATTGCAAAGAAGTTTTACCTGTTGGAAAAAGCAAATAAAGAACTAAGCCAATCCCTGGAAACTTATGTAAGGGATGGAGAAGGCAATTGGAATAACTTTAGAACAGAATTGTATAAAAATCTTGACAAACTGGAGTTAGCCTGCGAAGATGTTTACAAAACAGAAAACAGAACGCGAATTAAATAAAGGAATCAAATACTAAAAAAGAAAATTATGGACACTACATATGAAGAGTATAAGAAATTCAAAGAACTCATGTCTCGTAAAGTTCAGTTAAAACCCGGTAAAGTGATACGTCGCTACAATATTGTAGCAGCCTGTCTCGAACAATATTTTATTCCCGGAGAATCAATTTACGAATATGAATCAGCTCATAGCAAGCAGGATCTTAATGCTCACGTGAAATACGGAACAAAACTGGTTAAATCGGGATTTTAAGGTAATTTCTGGACTCCAGCATGCTGATGATTAAAAATAAAATGTGTGAATGGTGTAAGGAAAAAATTTAATTGTGTAACGATCCCGGCCTCATCTCAGAGGACCTTTGCCATCACAATCAACCATAAAGTTAACAAACTAATATTTTTAAAAATGAAAAAACTAATCAAGTTGGCATTCCTTACTCTGTGGGGAGGAATCTCAATCGCAAGTGCCCAAACACCCGCTGTTGTACTCAGTGATAAAACAGGCTGGCATAAAATCGGGGAGAGAACTGTCGATTTTAAAAAGGATCGTGATGAAGTGATGGTCATGGTTGCGGATCGGTTCTCGGCCTTACAATTTAAAGTAGATGAAGCGGCCATTGAATTGGTTTCAATTGAAGTGTATTATGAAAGCGGTGATAAGCAGGATCTCGCTTTGCGTACCCAATTGAATGTCGGTGAATCAAGCCGTGTAATCGATCTTGACGGTGGTGAACGCAACCTTAAAAAAGTTGTCTTTGTGTACAAAACACTGGCGAATGCAAAAGATGAGAAAGCCCATGTTGAAATGTGGGGACTAAAAACAAATCTCGATAAAGATGGAAAAACAGAAGCTTCCAACATGCAGTCTCCTAGCATTGTTTTAAGTGATAAAAAAGGATGGCACAAAATAGGATCAAGATCAGTTGATTTTGTCAAAGATCACGATGAATTTATGGTTGTAGGAGCGGATCGTTTCGCATCCATCCAATTCAGAGTTTCAGAAGCTTCAATTCAGTTAATCAGTCTGGAAGTCTTTTATGAATCCGGAGATAATCAGAAAATTGCGGTCAATTCTCCTGTTATAAGTGGAACATCCAGTAAAATTATCGATCTGAATGGTGGCGAAAGAAGCTTGAAGAAAATAGTTTTTGAATACAAAACTATTTCTAATCAAAAAGAAGAAAAAGCCATGGTTGAAGTCTGGGGCTTAAAAACCAATATGGCAGTAAAATAAGTGATTAGGGTTTATAAATGGACATACATGTGATTGATTCACATGTATGTTTTTTTATGCTCAAAGGGTTAACAAAATTTGGATTAAATATCTGCTTTTTGAATCATGAGCTCTTCATTAAATGCATTAAGACCACTTTGAAAACTTGCATTTAAGTGCAACGATCCTTTGACTGTCTTTCGGACATTTTCAAAGAGCCTCATCGAAGGAAATAGATGAAAAATGAATGTGAATTATGTAACAATTGAGTGAAATTATGTAACACATTTCAACGCCATTGTCCTCACTTTTGATGAATAATTCAATCTATTCCGGATTAGAAAATGGAGTTCAATACCGGAGAAATTAATTTAAGATCGACATTTTTAATTTGTAACCAGTGTCAATACTCTACATTATGAAACAAAAAAAAATTCTTCCACAAAACATTGACAAATTCACTGAAAGAATTAAAGTCAGACTTGATCACAAAACGATGATTGTAATCAACAAACTTTCCTCATTGGATGTTTGGAAAAAAGTATACCCACAGGCAAAAATCGTTGCTTAAAAACTATAAATGAAATTAGCCGGTTTTGAGCGATAACAAACAAGTGTTCTTTCCAGTTTTGTTTCCTCAATGCTTGAATGAAATTCCAGAATTGAATTTTTCTTATTTGCTTCAATGAATTGAAAGTAAATATTCCCTTGATTGTAAATTCACACACAGAGTTTTATAGATATTTTGTATCGCTCAAAATTGGTTAATACAATAATAATAGAGTAGGATGAATATTGGTTTTGTTAAATCGGTTTTATAAATCAGAAATCATGAACAGCGATGAAGTGATTAATGCCATGCGCTTAAAAAACGCCCTGATCAGAAGTCAGGCGAAAAGAATTACACTTTTGGAAAGTAAACTGACGGAATTGAGGAAAAGTTATTTTCAATTGAAGTATGCAAATACTTTGATTTATCTGAAATCTACCTTGTAGGTACTTTTTGATCTGGAAGGCAAGGACTTTTCGGAAATATTATCTCTTACTCCACTTCGTTCGAATTTACAATTACATTTTTAATAGAATTAATTTGATGTTTAGAAAACTAATCATTGCTGCATTACTTCTTGCTCCAGGTATACTCATGGCGCAAACATTTCATTGGTCTAAAAGCATACAAAGTGATGGTTTTGACGAAGGTTACGATCTGGTCACAGATTCCGCAGGAAATACTTATGTTGCCGGACAAATTGAGTTTGACGCAAATTTTGGGAATGGCATCATTCTGAGTTCTGCAGGTATCCACGATATATTTCTGGCAAAATATAATCCGGATGGAAGTCTAATATGGGCGAAAGTAGCCGGTGGCAAAGGAGGAGATAAAATCCAATCCATTACTTTGGATGGATTAGGGAATTTGTTTGTAGTAGGCGAATTTGACGATACCTGTTATTGGGATGGAATTATGAAAGTCACCAATGGTCCGGGTGTGAACAACATGTTTATTGCAAAATACGATACTGCAGGTACTGTAGCATGGGTCCGGAATATCAGTGTCGGTGGCTTTTTACAAACCCGAGGATATGGAGTGACATGTGATGAGATGGGAAATGTGTATGCATGCGGAGCAACAAAAGGCGACACATATTATGATTCTACTTTTCTTTTCACAACAGCAGGTGAATACGATGCAATGATCGTTAAATTTGATCCCATCGGAAATTTTCAATGGGCGAGACGCATTGGCGGAACAGATAGCGATAAAGCATATGGTGTACTTAGCGACCGTCACGGTGCAATCTATCTTACAGGTTATTTCGCTGGTGCTGCTCAGTTTTCACCAACACTTACCCTCCATGGAAACGGACATACGGACATTTTTCTTTCCAAATTTGATGTTAACGGATCTTTGAGTTGGGCAGTTCAGGCAGGTGATTCAGGTTTTGACAGGGCATGGGATATTACAGAAAATGTAAACGGACAAATTCTTATCACCGGAGAATTTCAATCCGGGCACTTTGGTAACAATATGGCATATTCAAAAGGAAATTTAGATATGTTCCTTGCTGCTTACGATAGCTCCGGTAACAATGTGTGGGTTGTATCCGGTGGTGGAGAAGAAAATGATATTGGCAGAGGAATTTCTCACGACAATTCCGGAAATGTTTTTGTAATCGGTGATTATGCTACAATCGGAATATTTGGAACCGATAGTGTAGTCTCTAATGGTTTCGCGGATGTGTTCATTGCAAGCTATTCTGCAGATGGTTCAAACCTGAATTGGGTGCGAACATTCGGCGGACTTCAGAATGACAGAGGCAGGGGAGTAGGAACAGATATGGCAGGCAATATAAATGTCTGTGGTGAATTTGTTGATTCATGCGTATTTGATGCAACACATCTGATTGGAGATACGCTCCTGGATATTTTTGTCGCTAAAATTATCCCGGGAAATTTCTGTACTACACAGCTTTATGTGACCACACCAATCAACTGTTTCGGTGATTGCAACGCAACCGCAAATGCAGTACCAACCGGTCACGGACCTTTTACCTATTCCTGGTCTACAAACCCTGTTCAGTCACAGGCAACAGCATCAGCTTTGTGTGCAGGTACCTACAATGTCACAGTTACAGATTCAACGGGTTGTCAATCAACTGCGGCAATTACAATTTCAAATCCTTTGCAACTGCTTGCTACAATAACTGCTACAAATCCAAAATGTGCAGGAGCCTGTGATGGCCTGGCGCTTTCGACTGCTACAGGACAAGTACCGATAAATTATTTATGGCTTTCTAATCCATCCCATTCCGGTCCGTTGATTACAGGATTGTGTATGGGAACCTACACTGTTGTGGCAACAGATAGTTTGGGATGCACAGATACAGTTTCTGTTTCGTTGACAGACCCATTGCCAATTTCAATTTCCGGCAGTGTTTCAAACACTACCTGTATTGCATGTGCCAACGGGAGCATCGATCTGACCGTTACTGGAGGAACTCCGGCATATCAATATGCATGGTCTGATTCGATGATGACTCAGGATATACAAAATTTGATATCCGGTAACTATAGCGTTTGTGTAACTGATGCCAACAATTGTACGGTATGTGATACATTCAGTGTGGTTGATCAGCCTACAGGTGTCCAGACAATTTTTAATGCATCGGATGTAACTGCGTACCCCAACCCAATTAACAACGAGGTTAGGATCCGTAACACATGGGTGTCGAATGAACCTATCTTGTACTCTCTGTTTACATTGACCGGGCAACAACTTTTTTATGAAAAGTTCAAAGGTGCTGAATTCCATATCAACTTGTCTGACATTGCAGATGGAATTTACATGCTTCAATTAATGGAAGAAAGCTCAAAGAACATAAAAAGAATACCATTATTAATCAACCACACTCACTAACCTGTTGAATTTAGTTGCTGAGGCGAGCAATGCTCGTTGAAATAATTGCCTTGTCAGCGACGGTTTTTGCAAGAGCGAGTGCTTTCCGGAAATGATCCATTGCTTTTTGAGAATCAATTTCCTGGTAGAGATTTCCAAGTAAAGTATGGTATAAATGATTGTCGGTTAAATTCAGTTTTTCCGCCTCTTTGATTGCTTCTGTTTTTCCATTCGCTTTTGATAAGGCGTATGTCCGGTTCAATGCTGCCATAGGAGAATATTCTATCTGTAATAAACGGTTATACCACTGAAGAATGTTTTCCCATTTTTCCGATGAATCGGTTTTCTTCGTGTGCCAATAAGCAATGGCAGCTTCAAGATGATATTTTGATAATCGTTTTCCCTGAGAGGCTCGATTCAGATACATTTCGCCTTTCGCAATCAATTCCTGATTCCATAAATTTTCATCCTGTTCTTCATACAACACAATTTCCCCATTCGAATTGATTCGTGCATCAAAACGTGATGCATGAAAGCACATAAGAGAAAGCAAGGCATTCACCGACGGCATATTCGTGTGCTCATTTTCAGTTAACATCAATGTCAGACGCATTGCCTCAACACATAACTCTTTTCGCAAAGTGGTATTTTGAGAAGTAGAATAATACCCTTCACTGAAAAGTAGGTAGAGGGTTGTAAGTACATTCTCCAGACGCGATTGAATTTCTGAGGTAGAAGGAAATTCAATTTTTATTTTTTCCGCACGTAATTTCTCTTTTGCTCTTGCAAGCCTTTTGTAAATCGCTTCTTTCCCGCTTAAAAATGCATCCGCGATTTCTTCTGTACCAAATCCGCAAAGTATGCTCAACGCCAACCCAATCTGTGACTCCGCCGAAATTGCCGGGGTACAAATCGCGAACATCATTTGCAACTGACTATCATTGATATTTTGGACTGACCAGTCAATTGCTGTTTCCTGATAGGAATTTTGCTCCTGTTTAATCGTTGGCGCAATTTTTTCATTGAATAATTTTTCACGGCGGATCACATCCAGCATTTTATTTCTTGCAACAGTATAGAGCCAACCTGTCGGGTTTTTTGGTAGACCCTTCAATCCCCATGTTTCAGCTGCTAATAAAAAAGTGTCACTCACCAGATCTTCCGCTGTTTCCAGATGTTCAATACCAAAATGTTTACACAATACAGAAATTATTTTTCTGTATTCAGTCCTGAATAAATGAGGTATTTGCTCCTGATCATGCATAAAAAAGCAAACCTCCCGATTTTTCAGGAGGTTTTAATTAGTCAATTGTTTTCGTCCATGGGGACAATGGTCCTTACTTCGACATTTCCTCCTACTGAAAATATCGGACAGCCACTGGCCAATTGAGTTGCTTCGTCAAGTGTATTGGCTTTCACAACAATGTATCCGCCAATGGCTTCTTTAATTTCTGCATACGGACCGTTCGTGATCACATTATTTGGCTTCACCACACGACCATCGCTATCCAGACGGTTACCGGCACTGGACAATTTGTTTTGTGCAGCAATGCTTCCGATCCAGTCTTGCCAGGGTTTCATCATGGCTTGCATTTGTTCCGGAGAAGGCTGCGTCTCCCGTGTTGGGTTTTCCCTTCGGAAAATCAATAGAAATTCTTTCATGTATGTATTTTGATTATAAGTTTAATTAGAAAATATAAATATAAAAAAAACACAAAGAATTCTGTTGATTGAAATGTCGAATTCCTCGTGTTTTTCGAAATAGAATAGGATTGCCAAATCGTTATTTGGTCAATGACTTATTTATTGGAATGCATGGCCATCGCGTTACCTTCAGTATCAATGAAAAAAGCCATGTAGCCAATATCATCGCTGATTTTTGTTTTGGGCATCGTGACTTTCCCACCGGCTGCATCAACTTTTCCCAGTGCTTTTGAAAGATCCGGGTTTCCATTCAGGTAAATTTTCGCACCATCGGCGCTCGGCTTATGCATTGGACCCTGGACCAGTCCTCCGGATACTTTTCCGTTCATGTCCTCGGCAGGGAAAAAGGCCATTTGCATTCCCATCATTTCCTGCACAGGCATTTCGATTTCAAAAACAGTCTCATAAAATTTCTTAGCGCGTTTGATATCCGATACGGAAATTTCAAACCAATTTAGTGCATTTGTTGTAGAATCCATGATTTTGTAAAATTTTAAGGTTAGTGATTGAGATTATATGTCTATGACGATCAGGGATACAATCATTGGACATCATTGATAAATTATTTTTTAAAATTAACTTAAATCACCCAAATCGAAAAAAAATAAAGAGGTTTTTGCCTTAGTCGACGGGTTAAAATTTGTTAATAGAATTTATTCTTTTAAAGATAATCCCGTCGCTCACCAGAACAACCGAATTGCTACATTGCCCACTAATTATCAAAAATGCAATCAGCAATCTACAATCTACAATCTACAATCTACAATCAGCAATCAACAATCTACAATTATCAATACAATGACTAGCAATGATCCCTTGCACGGAAAAACTCTGGAAATGATTTTAAACCACCTTGTTGATCACTTTGGTTGGGAAGAGCTGGGCTCCATCATTCCCATCAATTGTTTTCGTATTAATCCAAGTATAAAATCAAGTCTGACTTTTCTGCGTAAAACACCCTGGGCAAGAAAAAAAGTTGAAGAGCTTCACGTGAGCTTGATTTCTTAATATAAAACCAGACCTTAAATCTGTAACATCAATTGCTTAAAATGAAAAGGCGCAAAGTAAATAACCTTTGCGCCTTTTGAGTCTTTGTGGGAAAATCTGATTTTCTATACTGAAGTCTTCGCCAGATAAAAATCAACCATTTCATAATTGCTCTTCTCGCGTTCTTCCATGTCCTTAACAGTTTTTGGTGGAGGAACGATAAACTTAGCTCCCGGTTTCCAGTTTACAGGACATGCGAGTTTGTGAACATCAGTTGCCTGTAACGCGTTTAGTACACGGATAATTTCGTCCATGTTTCGCCCAACATTCAAAGGGTAATACATGATTAATCTGATTTTTCCTGTTGGATCAATAAAAAATACAGCGCGTACAGCAGCCGTTTCACTTTCTCCCGGCTGAAGCATTCCATACAATTTGGAGACTTTCATGTCAATGTCCGCAATCAAGGGGAAACGCATGGTTACTCCCATGTTTTTTTTCACATTGTTGATCCAGGCGATGTGTGAATGAATACTGTCAATACTCAAACCGAGCAATTTCGTATTCATCTTTTTAAAATTTTCTTCTTCCTGTGCAAAGAGAGTAAGTTCAGTTGTGCATACAGGTGTAAAGTCTGCGGGATGGCTGAAAAAAATCACCCAGCTTCCTTTATTATATTCAGAAAACTTTAGGGGACCTTGTGTGGTCGTTGCTGAAAAATCCGGTGCCATGTCACCAATACGTGGCATGGTGTTCAAGGGTTCATTGAATTCCATAAG
>CAYMMN010000121.1:0-8850 GCA_964391495.1 uncultured Flavobacteriales bacterium
GATGCTTTCAACAAAAAGAAAACAATTGTGAAGACTGTCAACTTTTATTTTGTGAGCATCCGGACTGCCACCAAAGCCAAGGTAACCGCTGGTCCAGCCCGGGTTGCCATTCACATCCCATGTTGCAACAACGGCATCTGAAAAACCCAGGATGTCAAAACTGGTAAAGGCAGCATAACTTGTAGCCTGATCATCGAGTGCAAGTGAAATTCCGTAGTTATCATTCATCCAGGAGATTGTTCTGGACCATGCTTCAGTACCGGAAGGATCGTACTTTTTCAAAATCACTTCTGTCGGACTAGTAGTATAATTCAGTGTTCCGAGAACATATATATTACCATTCTGATCGATCTTAATATCACCGGGATAAACTTCTTCCGGTGTGTAAATATCCCAAAGCCTGTTTCCATTGGGATCATATTTGATCAGTCTCATTCTGTAAATAGGATTACCAGGTGCATGGATCGGATTAAAGTTGTAACCACCTGCATAAATTGCAACATAAGAATTCTGGTTATTATCAACTGCGATCACGGATGATTCCCCGGTTTCATTTAATTGAATGTATAAATCTTCCCATCGTTTTGTTCCGTTCTTGTCATAACATACCGTATAAACATTTAATCCACCATCTCGCCCTTCTCCGGAACCTGTTACATAAATATTTCTATCGGCATCCATAACACTTCCGCTTGGGAAATCATAGCTGTTGTTGGAGCGTGAAACCAGTTTGGTCCATTGTATTGCTCCGGAGCCGGAAAATCGAGTACAGAGAAAATCTTCAGCGGTTTGAATCTGGTAATCAAAGCCGGCAATGGTATAAGTTCCGCCTGCATCAACACTCAGGTATTGACCGTGCAGATAATTTGAATAGCTGTCGTAACTAACATTACGAGTAACAGTTTTATTCCATTGAAGACTTCCTGAATTATTGTGTTTGAGCAAACAATAATCATAGTGATTATTTGAACTTGCATAACCCAGTGTATAAATAAATCCTGCGGCATCGCATTCTATGGAGATTCCTGCTTCGTATTCTGGCATGCTACCATATACAAAAGTGGTGGGAGCACCCGTGGAATTAAATTTTACAATTGTCAGGTCATTATTGCCTGTAAAATAATATGTTCCTGTGATGTAAGCATTTTCCGAAGGATCCACAGCAATGTCATGCGCCATTGAATACGCATATAATTCTGTGGTGTAATTGCTCCAATCCTCATTTCCTCCGGAAGTATATCGCGTAACTGTCGCGTAATTATTGATTGATCCGGTTGTGAAAATATTTCCTGCAGATGAACGAATAATTGCCACTGCATAATCATTCGAAGAAGTATACTTCGTACTAGACCAGTTCAAAGCTCCGGATGAATTGTAGGAAACAGTCACGACATTGTTGTATTGATTCGCTGTCCTGCAATTCCCCGCGACAAAACAATTGCCTGATGCATCTGCACAAATAGCACTTGCCTGATTGGCGCCTGTAAATCCAAGAGAAAAATCTTTTTGCCACTGAAAATTACCATTGGCGTCGTATTTTATTGTTCTGAATTGAGAAGTCGTTGCAAGACTATCCTGGCAGGCTGCAGCAAGATAAATTTGATTGGCACTTCCAATAGCGATACCATTTGACAAATCCGAATCTGTTGCCGGGTCACTGTATTGTCGAATCCATTGCAAGGAACCGGATAAATCATATTTCAATAAAATAATCTGAGAATGTTGATTTGCATCCAATGCATTTCCGGTTAAATAGATTCCGGATGCACCATCAAAAGCAATTCCTGTCGGGTAACAATTATCTCCGGAAGGATTTAAATAATATTTCTTCCAGATTACATCGCCATTGGGATCCAGTTTAACTGTCATGATGCTGTTGAGAACAGATTGCCCCATAGCTTCCGCGACCATTCCTGTGATGTATGTATTACCTTGTCCATCCTGAGTAGTACCGCTGGCATAATCTTCATTAATTCCCGGGCCTCCGTCGTGGACGGCCCAGTTTAATTGAGGAGGTTGGCTAAAAATTAAAAACGAAGGGAAAAAAAGGAAAATTGAAGCGATTAGAAGGCATCTCTTTTTCATGTGTTTAAGTATAAAATGTTAGTAGCACAAACAAGCCTGAAACCCATTTTAATGCAATTTATAAATTTTAATGATTTTCCTGTAAGCTTTAGGGAGTCGAAAAAGGGAAATTTTTATTAAATAGTAAGGAAGAAGGAGGACAATCAAAGGGTAAGTGATTTCTTCAAATCCCTTTCAAAGATGTGGAATTAATCCAAAAATGACCATTATTTCATCGGTATGCTTTTTTAGTTCATTTCTTTGTGTAATGAAAGAGCAGTCAACCCACAACTTTAATCTTCAAATCATGTACACATTAATATATCCAACGGATTTTTGTCCGTTTTAACTATACCGGGATGAAAACAATCCTCAAATTACCTGTTGTCATGTTTTGTTTACGGGTTGCTGTTATGATTTTTTTAAATCCGATTGACGCAGTAGCACAACCCTTCGTTGATTTATTCAACGCGAAAGTGCAGTTCTTCTCTCCTCAACAATATTCTTCAGAAAGCTCCTCGAAGTTAGGAGGCTATCAGGCAGAAGCGACCTTCCTTCTTCCAATGGAACAAAAAAACAAAGACGTCATTCTTGTCGGTGGTGATTACACGCAATTACATTTTCAAACCAGTGGCGCATCTGTTATTCATTCGGATCTGTACAGCACTTCATTGATGCTTGGTGCTGACCTTGGATTGAAAAATCCGAAATGGAGAACAACCTTGTTGATTCTTCCCAAAATTAATTCAGATTATAAAGACATTAGCATGGAGGATGCACAATTGGGCGGGCTGGCAATGTTTTGTTTCACGAAGAAGGAAACATTGAAATACCATTTTGGAATTTATTACAACAGAGAATTTTTTGGCGATTATTTTCTTCCGCTAATTGGCATTGACTGGAAAGTCAATGATCACATTAATCTGTTCGGGGACCTTCCTAACAACCTGAATTTTGAATACAAAATTTCGAAATCAATTTATGCAGGGGCGGCCTTGTATACCTGTATCAGTTCATACCGTTTAAGTAGTGCAACAGGAGGATACTATGTCCGCGAAGGTGACAAAACAATGGGTCACGATGAATTGAAAATTTATATTAACGCTTATCTCAGTAAGCGTTTTGTTGTTTATACGGAAGCCGGCGAAACATTTTACCGGACTTATACACTTTACAACAATGCAGATGAATTACAGGAATCAGGAGGTATTTACCGGAAAAGCAACGATGGAATGTTTGTGAATACTGGCATAGCATACAGGTTTCGTTTAGACTAATTTATCAATAGACTCAAGCGTATTTCAGGAGCTGTGTAGTTTTTACACAGCTCTTTTTTATTCCCGATTGGTGGAAAGAAGGTTTTTTCAGAAAAAGCGGAAGATTGATTTACATTTGTGGTTCCATGACAGACAAAGAAGAAGTAATCCGTCATACCATGAATTGGGTCAGCCAGATTGTGGTTGGTCTTAATTTTTGCCCCTTTGCCGCGAAAGAAGTCCGACGCGGTTCTATTCATTATGATACGATAGAAACTGACGATGTAGAAAAAAGCCTTGAATTGGTTGCACAAGCTTTTGCTCAGCTGGATAAGAATGAACAAATAGAAACAACCTTGCTTATCTTCCCGGAATCCTTACAGGATTTCAACGACTATCTCCACTTTGTTGAACTGACCGAATCTTTACTTGAGGAAATGAATTACGAAGGCGTGTACCAGGTTGCCAGCTTTCATCCCAATTATCTTTTTCAGGGATCTGATCAGGACGATCCTGCTAATTACACCAACCGCTCACCATATCCAATGTTACATTTGTTACGGGAGTCAAGTCTTTCGGCAGCTATTGACAGCTTTCCGGATGTAGATGGAATTCCTGAAAGAAATATCGAACTTGCCCGAAAGAAAGGTCTGGCACAAATGAAAGCTCTTTGGGCCGCGTGCTTTAGCAATACAAAAGATTAATCCATTCTCAATTCTCTATCTTTGACCATTCAATTCCTGAAATGATATGATAAGATCACTTACCTGCTTACTGTTATTGCTCATCAGTTTACAATTTTCAGGGGCTCAGCCAAGAAGAAACAGCACTGCAGATATACGCCTCAATCTGGAAAAACTAAACACCCTTGGTTCAATTTTGTATGTAGCCGCTCATCCGGATGATGAGAATACCCGCTTACTTTCTTACTATGCGAATGAAAAACATTTCAGAGCTACCTATATTTCGATGACCAGAGGTGATGGAGGCCAGAACCTTATCGGATCGGAGCAGGGCGAATTGCTCGGTGTCATTCGAACACAGGAGCTGCTTGCCGCAAGAAGAGTCGATGGAGCCGAACAAATGTTCAGCCGTGCCGTGGATTTTGGATACTCAAAAAATCCGGAGGAAACATTCACATTCTGGAACAAAGATTCAATTCTTTCAGATGTTGTTTGGGCTATACGAAAAGTCCGTCCGGATATTATCATCATGCGTTTCCCGACAACAGGCGAAGGCGGGCATGGACATCACACTGCATCAGCGATCCTTGCAGTGGAAGCTTTCAAAGCCGCTGCAGATCCAAAACGCTTTCCGGAACAATTGAAATACGTGGAGGTATGGCAGGCTGAGCGGATCTTTTGGAATATGTTCCGTCCCAAGGAGGAAGAGGTAAAAGACAAGCCGGATATCACCGGAGTTGACATCGGCGCTTTTAATTATTTACTTGGAAAATCATACGGCGAGCTTGCTTCCGAAAGTCGAAGTATGCATAAAAGTCAGGGTTTTGGAACAGCCCGCAGCCGTGGCAAACAACTCGATTATCTGAAATTTATTGACGGAACACCTTTTCAACAAAATGAATTATCCGGAATCAATACTACATGGAGCAGAGTAAAGGGAGGAGAAGCAGTGTCTGCAGAAATTCAAAAAATCATCAAATCTTTTAATGATCAGAATCCCGGTGCAAGTATTCCTGCTTTGTTTGCCTTGAGAAAGAAAATAAATGCGGAGATCAAAGATGAATACTGGAAAAATCTTAAAGTGAAAGAAATTGACGAACTCATTATATCCTGCGGAGGTTTTTTCGCTGAGGCTTTTGCCGACAATGCTTCTGTAATTCCGGGAGAGAAATTGAAAATCACAGCATCTGTTATCAACCGAACCAATCTTCCATTTGTGCTGCAATTTGTTCGTTTCAATACAGTGGATTCTGTAATGAATACGATGTTGGATCAAAATGTATTGATGAATGTCGTAGATACTGTAGTCGTTCCGGCATCAACAATGTATTCCAATCCCTATTGGCTGAATGAAAAACACGGTTCCGGTTTGTATACTGTCAGAGATCGCCGGCAAATTGGTTTGCCTGAAAACATTCCTCAGATTTCCACCACTTTTCAGCTGAAGTGGGACAGCGAAGAAATCACAATAAATCGTCCTGTTGTTTACAAATGGGTAGATCCGGTCAAAGGAGAATTGTATCGTTCCCTGGAGATCATTCCACCGGTGAGCATTGTTCCGGATGAGAAAGTTTTTGTTTTCGGTGATCGGGCACCACGTACAGTTCGCATGAAATTGAAAGCAGGAACTGGAAATGTCAAAGGGGAATTGAAACTTCCATTACCTGCAGGATGGAGATCTTCACCGGCTTCCATTCAATTTAATTTAACCGCCAGGGACGAAGAAATGGAAGCCGACTTCACGGTTCAGCCACCAGCTTCTTCTTCAGAGATACAAGTAACACCAACAGCTGAAGTGAATGGCGTAAGTTATCATCAATCACTTGAGCGTTTGAATTACGATCACATTCCGGTGCAAACAATGGTTCGTTCCTGTGATTTGAAGTTTGTTTATTCTCCTTTAAAAACAATTCCTCTGCGCATCGGCTATATAGAAGGAGCAGGGGACAAAATTCCTCAGTGCTTAAATCAATTGGGTTATGATGTGCAAATATTAAGTGATGCTACACTCACATCAGGCGATCTTTCAGTTTATGATGTAATCATTACAGGGATTCGTGCATACAATACCAACGAAAGAATTCCGGTGTATCAACCTCGTTTGATGGAATATGTAAAGAATTGCGGTACACTTATAGTACAGTACAACACAAACAATTTCCTCAGCACTCTCAAAGCGGAAATCGGACCTTATCCTTTCAAAATTACGCGCGACAGAGTAACAGATGAAAACGCGAAAGTCACTATCCTTGACCCTGAAAGTAAAATACTGAAATATCCCAATCCTGTTTCACAAAGTGATTTCGATGGATGGATTCAGGAACGTGGAATTTATTTCGCAGGAGAATGGGATAGTCATTACAAAACACTATTTTCCATGAACGATCCCGGAGAAAAAGCATCTGATGGAAGTTTAATTGTGGCGGAATACGGCAAAGGTCATTTTATCTATACAGGTCTGGTCTTCTTCCGCGAATTACCGGCCGGAGTTCCGGGAGCCTACCGTTTATTTTTAAACCTGATGTCAATAGGAAAGTAAACAAATCAATAAAAAAAAAGGCGCGAAGAGAAAAATCTCAACGCGCCTTTTGTGTTCATTGCTCCCTTTATTTTATTTCGCTTTTGCCGGCCATTCCGCAATCGCTTTTTCTACTTGCGTTTTGAAGAAAAATTCTCCCACATTTTTATCGCCAAGTTCTTTTGCTTTGTTAGCATAAATCATTGCTTCTTTGTAGTTGTTTTTCGCGGCAAGCAATTGAGCTTTTGTCCAGTTGTTATACCATTCACTACTGAGTTGGAGTGATTGTTCCACATATTTCAGACCTGCATCATAGTCCTTTTTTGTATCCAGCATGTATCGTGCAGCGGAATTATAAACTCTCCAGGTGCCCTCGGTACTGTTTTTAATATTTGCCAAAGCCTGCTCGCTGGTTCCTGTTGTAACAGGAATGGTCAAACGAACTTTCTCCCATTCTATTACGATTTTGGCATTGTCATCGCTGAAATCAGTAATACTGAAATTGAGACGTTCGCGCATTGGACAAGCTTCCGGGGTCACCGTCATGCGCATCAAATCTTCATCGGCTTTGTATTCATCCACACTTGCAGCAGCATTTTTATTCAAAATGAATGTCCATGTTGTTTTTCCCGGAATTGTGAAAATCGAGTAGCTGCCTTTTGGAACAGAAGTTTCTCCAATTTTAACATCTTTGCTAAAAGTGATCTTTGTAGCCGCATTGGCGCCTGTACGCCAGATTTTATCATAAGGAAGTAAATCACCCCAGATTACCCGGCCTTTTACGCCCGGACTACTGTAGTCAATTGTAATATCGGTGAGTCCCACTGCCTGCATGACACTGGCTTTCGGACTGGCTTGAGGTAAAACCAATTGTGCTGAACTTAAATCAGGAATTAGTATTGCCAAAAGCAATGCCGCTGAAAGAAATAAGGTTTTTTTCATAGTTTGAGTTTATTTGCATGCAAGATACAGTTTTTTGAAAAACACAGAGTCCTCTCATTTTTTGAAAGCCTGTAAGAAAAAGCCGCAATTGTGAATAAAAACGAGTTTGAATTTGTACGGAGTTTAAAAAAATGATAATATTATCCTTCCAAATAAAAAATTTAATTCCATGGACCAGATCTTAGATACTATTCAAACAGAAAAAGCACAATTTAAATATGCCGGATTCGGTGACCGCTTAGTTGCGGCAATTATCGATTCAATTATTTTATGGGTGGTAAATGCAATAATTTCCTTCGCATTCATTGGAAGTGCTGTAGTCAATAGTTCCGACATAAATTCCGGCACGATTGTAACCATGGTGATCATGTATATAGTTTTGCTCGCTGTGAATTTTGGATATTTCGCCGGTATGGAAAGTTCAGCTCGCATGGCCACTATCGGAAAAAGCGCGATGGGATTAAGAGTTTGCGATATGAATGGTGAACGCATCAGTTTTGGAAAAGCGACCAGCCGCTACTTCGGTAAAATTGTCTCCAGTATTATTCTTGGTATCGGATACCTGATGGTGATCTGGAGTGATAAAAAGCAAGCTCTGCACGATCAGATGGCAGGTACTCTGGTGCTCAAAAAATAAGGCATCAGATCATTCCTCTTGCTTTCAACTCAAGATATTTGTTGATCGTATGAATTGACAGGTCTTTCGGATCTGTCAGTATACTTTGTATTCCATACTGTCCAAGTTGCTGAATGATCTGTTTTTTCTCGGAAGAATATTTTTGCGCGATCGTGTGATAATAAATGTCGCGAATGGTTGCGGAATTTTGTTTACCAAATTCTTCGATCTCTGTATTTTCAAAAAATACAACCACCAGCAAATGCAACCGGTTCAGTTTTCTCAGGATAGGCAGCACTCGCTCCAGGGCGTATTGGCTTTCAAAATTTGTATACAAAAACAACAGACTTCTCCCTTTTACCGAATTCCGAACGGTGGTATACAGTAGTTCAAAATTAGCTTCGTGCTGATTTTCTTTTTGTTTGTAGAGTGATTCCAGAATTTTTCGTAGTTGCATCCGGTTGCGTTCTGCGGGAAGAATAGTTTCAATTTTATCGGAGAACGTAATCAATCCGGCTTTGTCTTGTTTACGCAAAGCGATATTCGAAATCACCAGGCTGGTATTGATGGCATAATCAAGAAGACTCATACCCGCAAATGGCAAACGCATACTTCGACTCTTGTCGACAAGAGAATATATTTGTTGAGCCTTTTCATCTTCATACTGATTCACCATCAGATCCGATTTACGGCTGGTCGCTTTCCAGTTGATGCTTCTGTAATCGTCCCCGGCTACATAATTTTTTATCTGTTCAAACTCATAGCTGTGTC
>CAYMMN010000122.1:0-5745 GCA_964391495.1 uncultured Flavobacteriales bacterium
ATGGGGTGAAAAATAACTCATCCAATGGAGTTTCCGCACTCAGAGATCATTCAAAATTATTTTCCTACTCTTTCCAAAAAGCAGCAGGACCAATTCAACCAGCTTGGCTCTCTTTATAAGGAATGGAATGAAAAGATCAATGTGATCTCCCGCAAGGATATAGAGAACCTTTACATCAATCATGTACTACATTCTCTGGGTATCGCGAAAGTGATCAGTTTTGTTCCGGGAACGACTGTACTGGATGTCGGCACAGGCGGAGGCTTTCCCGGGATCCCCCTGGCAATACTTTTTCCGGAGGTGAAATTCCACCTCGTGGATTCCATCGGAAAAAAGATCACCGTCGTGCAGGAAGTCTCCAAAGCCCTTGGTTTGGAGAATCTCAGGGCCAGCAAAGCCAGAGCGGAGGAGCTGGATGAAAAATTTGATTTCGTTGTGAGCAGGGCGGTGACCACCCTGACTGAATTCTATGCTTGGGTGAACCGGAAAATCAAGCCGGGAGGGAAGAATGCTTTGAAAAATGGCATTTTATACCTGAAAGGGGGAGACCTCGATCAGGAAATCGCGAACCTTGGAAAACCGAGTCTGGTTTTTGATTTAAATCGTTATTTCAAAGAGGAATTCTTCGAAACAAAGAAAGTGGTTCATATAAGTATTTAATAATCAGCGCATAAGTATAAAGGCTTCTTTTTCTTCAATATTTGTTCAGAAAAAAAAATAGTATACCTTTGCCATCCTGATTTTTGAGGCCCAAAACAGTTAATTATCATGAAAAGGACATACCAACCGTCGAATCGTCGCAGAAAGAATAAACACGGCTTCCGTGAACGTATGAGTACAGCAAATGGCCGTCGCGTGCTTGCTGCTCGTCGTGCCCGTGGACGCAAGAAACTCACTGTTTCTGACGAGAAATAATCGATTCGGTTAAAGATATTATGCAAGATGCTGGCTGCGGTCAGCATCTTTTTTATTGTCCGTAATTAAACGGTAAAGCTCCTCAGCGACTTTTTCTTTGAGCAAATTATGTCCCATCTCGAGGACATCAAATGTTACCAGTGTATCCAGACCTTTCCTGAATTTTTTGCCCCAGACTGAAGGAATGATAGTATCATAGGCACCAAAAACCAGATGCAGAATAACCTGGTTCTCATCCAGTGAAACTTTTACGATGTATGGATCCGGAAGAATGTTCCGGAAGATCATCCAAACATTGTACACCTTTTCTCTTTTTTCTTTTGTATCAAAATTTCCAAGAGCGAATTTGTATTGTTTGGCTCCAACCAGACGAAGCTTTCGAAAGAAACCCGCGATCGCGAAGAAGTTATTCGGATTCACGACAACCCGTTTGAACAATCGCCTTCCGATTCTCCAATGTGTTACAAAACGGTACCAAAGACTGATTTTTAATCCATCCGGAGCAAGCAGAAATACACGGTTGATTCTTTCAGCGTAAGCAATGGTGAGCTGAAGGACTATTCTTCCGCCCAGACTAAAACCAAGCAGTGAAAAACGTGTGCAATTGAATTCGATGAGGAAGCGATTGAACAATTCATTCAGGTCCTTTTCGCTGAAACCGGGTTTGTAGACGCCTTTTTCAGAGAAACTTTTTCCATGAAAAAAAAGATTGATGGCGACGATGGTATACCTTTTCCCCAATGCTTTTTCAAAACAGGAGAAATCGACCGCGTCATTGTCAAAACCATGAAAAGCGAACAGGTATTCCGGTCCGTTGCCGTACACAAAATACTCCCAATGAAAACCTTTCCAGGAAATGATACCTGTTTTGTTCATTTTCGAATCTACTCGATGAATTGAAGGCTCAAGATATAAAAAATGCTGCCAGCCTCGGACCTGATCTTTGCGCCCTTTGTGTCTTTGCGAGAAAAAAATTTCACCCCATCGGGGCAAAGAGCGCAAAGCTGTGAAGGCTTCGAAGCTTTTTCCTGAAGAGGTTGCATTTCTTAACCAAAGTCAACGAAATCGGACATTGCCGCCCCTACTTTTGTCCTCGAAATAATTCAAAACACAAAAAACAAAATGAAAGCAGCAGTTTACACCCAGTATGGTTCTCCGGAAGTTCTTCAGGTAAAAGAAGTGGCAAAACCCTCACCCAAAGACAATGAAATTCTTTTACACATCAAAGCTACAGCAGTCAATTCAGGTGATATCCGATTGAGAAAAGCAGATCCATTTGCAGTCAGATTATTTTTTGGTTTAACAAAACCCAGGCTGAATGTACTTGGAAGCGTATTTTCAGGTGAAGTTGAAAGTGTTGGTAAGCGGGTAAAGAATTTCAAAGCCGGAGACATGGTCTTTGGACACACCAATATGAGTTTCGGAGCTTACTCAGAATACATCAGTGTTTCTGAAACAGGAACATTAGCTTTCAAACCTGCAAATGTTTCACACAGTGAGGCAGCTTCCATTCCTTTTGGTGCGGTTACAGCTTTGCATTTTATTAAGAAAGCAAAGATTAAAGCCGGACAAAAAGTTCTTGTAGTAGGAGCATCCGGTGCTGTAGGAAGTGCCGCAGTTCAATTGGCAAAATCGTTAGGAGCGGAGGTTACCGGAGTTTGCAGTACTGCAAATATTTCATTGGTGAAATCACTCGGTGCTGATAAGGTGATCGATTACACAAAAGAAGATTTTACAAATAATGGTGAAACCTATGATGTCATTTTTGATACTGTCAATACAATTTCTGTTTCAAGAAGCGCGAAGTCTCTGAATAAAAATGGAATCATGATCCTGAGTGCTGCGGGAATGTCAGAAATGCTGGAAGGAAAATGGCTTTCGATGAAAAGCGGAATAACTGTATTGACAGGTGTTATCAGTCATCAGGCCTCGGATATTGTCTACATCAAGAGTCTAATTGAATCAGGTAAATTCAAGCCGCTGATCGACAGAACTTATCCACTTGATAAGATCGCGGAAGCTCATGCCTACGTTGAAAAAGGGCATAAGAAAGGAAATGTAGCGATTGAAGTATAATCTACTTCTGATGAATTCGCTTTCTGATTCTGCTGAGCGATTCAGGTTTAACACCAATATAACTTGCTATCTGATATTGGGGTATTTTTTGAAATAATTCCGGTCTTGATTTTAATAATTTCAAATAACGCTGTTCCGCTGTGTCGGTTGTATAGGACGACATAATTTCCTGTTGCTCCGCGAAAACCTTCTCCATGACTTTTCTCGAAACGGTTTCGAGTTTTGGAAAACGTTTGTACAGGGCTTCTTCCTTTGCTCTTGTTCCGACCACCAGAACACTGTCAATACAGCAATCCAAAAAGTGTTTGGAAGGCTGATTCTGACCAAAGCTTTGCATGGAAATCACCCATTGTTCTTCAGTAAAAAAGTTATTCGTCTTTTCATCGCCGTCAACAACATGATATTGCCGTACACAACCTTCCAATACAAAATAAGCTTCAACAGAAATTTGTCCTTCCTTAAGTAAAATATCACCTTTTTTAAAATGCCGGATGTTCATTGTCTCAACAATACCTTCTATTTCCTCGTTGGAAAGAGGCATTATTCTTTGAAAATATTTTATCAGTTTTTCGTTCATCAGATTTGTTTATAATGCCTGGTGTCATCAAATCTTTGCGCCCTCTGCGTCTTTGCGTGAAATATTTTCTCGCAAAGACGCAAAGAACGCAAAGGTTTAATTCAAAATTATGCAAGCTTCACCCGCAGGAAGATCGCAAATTAATTACTGCTTTTTGCATAATGCAGCGCAATCACCCCACTTGTAAAAGTTTTAGATTCCAGAAGTTTTAGTTTGGTTGTTTCTGTAATGCCTTTAAAGAGGGGAATACCCTGACCAAGAAGAATCGGATTCACGAATAACCAAAATTCGTCCACCAGACCCTGACTCAATAAAGAATGCGACGCACCCGGACTTCCAAAAATCAGGATATTTTTTCCATCGCGGTTTTTTATCTTGTTGATATTGTCTGTAAGATTGTCGCCAATGACAACAGTATTTTCAAGACCTGCTTCACTCATGGTCTTTGATAAAACAACCTTTGAAACATTTTTGTACCAAACCGAATGTTCCTTATCGTGTTTTGAAGCATTTGGTTGTTGACCGGCTGTTGGCCAATAACTCTGCATCATTTCATACGTCACCCGTCCATACAATGCTGTATCCGCCTGAGCAGTCATCGTAGCGACAAAATCGAATAACTCTTCGTTAATACTTACCCAGTTCAATTCTCCCTTTGGTCCGGCAACAAAGCCATCGAGAGAGGTATGCATAAAGAAAATCAGATGTCTCATGAGTAATTACATTTTCAACTAGTTAAATATTTTTGGATGGATCGAATAACATTGGTTCAAGAAGTGATAAAATTGGTAGTTTGAATTATTCTAAAATGAAACGAAATATTTAAAATGATGTTTGGAAGTCAATTTGTTTGCTCACAATATTTGTCTAAGTAAGATTGAGCGGTTGTATCACCTAAATTTAAAGCCTTTCTGAAATCATTGCAGGCGTTCTCTTTTTGTCCTAAAGTGTATTGATAGATTCCGCGATATATGTAAGCGTTCACTCTGTCAGTTTTAAGCTCAATAGCTTTGGAAAGGTCATTGATAGCTTTTTGAAATTCTTTATTTTCTGCATAAAATATTCCTCGATAATAATAACCGTTTGCATAGTCATTCTTGATTTCAATTACTTTTGTAAAATCATTAATGGCTCCTTGCAAATCACCTTGATTGTGTTTGAAAACAGCTCTTTGCAAAATGGCAATTAGAAGGTCAGGTTTTAGTTCAATCGCTTTGTTTATATCCGCTGCACTTTCGGTGTTCTTGCCCATTAATGACTCAGTCAGCGCCTTTGAGTAATATGCAAAAGTAAATTGCGGATTGAGTTCAATCGCCATGTTATAATTGTATAATGCTTTGTCGTAATCGCCAATCAGAAAGTAAGTTTGGGCTAAACCATAAAACGCATTTGCATTTTTTTTATCTTGTTGAATTGCGAGTTCAAACTCTTTTTTTGCATTATCGTAATCACATTCAAGTGCATAATCATTACCCTTTATAAAATGATTATCACATGGCTGTTCAGTGTAATTATTGCATGAAATAAGGATCGTAATTCCGATATAAAAAAGAGCTGATTTTATTATTCTCATTATATAAATTAGAATTTGAATTTCAAAAGTATCTGGTTGTCTTATAAAAATAATTGAATCAAGTAGTAGTTGAATTCTTTATTAGTTCATATAGACAGATTTCTAGTTACCAAGCTTGCACAACCTGTAATACAAAAGACCCTTACGGGATTTTGCAACCTGTCCATTGTCTGTAAATGTCCAGACCGAATGAAATTTTTTTCCGGGATCACTGTTTTCGAGCAAAACCTTATTGCCCTTTAAAGTCCAGTTACCGCTGACTGAAATCGAATTTTTCGGATCAGAAAAGTCCTGATAAGTATAGGTATGGTCAGCATGGATGGTCAGTTTAATATCGGATGGATCCAAGCTGGAAACGCCGTAAGTTCCGATAAAATTGTTGGATGTCACGTCTGTGAAAGAGATGAGCAGGAAGGCAGTAACAATTACTGAGAGGGTTTTGAGGGCTAGTTTCATGGGGGGTAATTTATGAATGTTAAACAATGTCAGATGTGTCTTTAACACTTGTAAAACGCAAAATCCGATTGATCCGAAGATACTAAAAAATCTTCCAAACTGGTTTTTCTTTCAAGAACCTTAGAAAAATGTATACTTCCGTTGTTCA
>CAYMMN010000122.1:5845-8801 GCA_964391495.1 uncultured Flavobacteriales bacterium
GATCCACTTTGTGTTACTCTGTGTAGCACTTAGTGTCCTTTGTGTTTAAAATATTGTTAGGAAAAATAGGACGATACCTGACTAACAATAGAGAGTCAGCTGATGATTCATTTTCCCTGGAACTAAGAATGTATTCACATAAATAACACCCCTGCGTCTAAAACGATTACGTTCACCTAAATCACAAAAATTATCGTTCAGACATTTTCACCGAAATCAAATAAATCGAGCGTCAAACTTTCCCCTCAATCTAAAACCTAAATTCTAAATTCTAAATTCTAAAATCTAAATTCTAAAATCTAAAATCTAAATTCTATCACACACAATACCCCGCATCCCCCTCCAATATCTCCTGCTCAAGCTTAGGAGCTTCGCCCGCTTTCCATAAACGTGTACGGTGCACAACACGATATCTCAAAGGACCACCATCCGCTTGCTCACTCCGTTCGAATGGTATCGGAATGCAGACAAATTCAGTAGAGAGTTCATCAGCGGTGGCGGTGACCAAACCGTAACCATGTCCGCCCATATCGAGCAGGGAAAGATGTGGCGACACATCCAGATTGCGGACAGCACGGGCCTGCTTCATGTCTCCGGTTTCTTTTAACTTCAACGTCGATGCAACACCGTGCAGAGCAGTTACGTTGACGGAAGGAATCATTTTTCCATCCGGCTGATCAATCAGTTGGAGCACACGTTTGGGATGATCTTTTTTCATGGTTACTTCCAATACTTCCTGAAGAGTCTGCTGTGAAATAGAACCGGTGATGAACTCCACACCGATTGGTTCGAATTTCTTTGGCGGAAGCGACTTGGAAACCAGTCCAGCAAAAAAAGCATGACGATCGCCGCCGACCACACAAAAGCCGGTGATTTTCTGATCGCGGATGAAATCAAAGATCAAATCTTTATCACGCAGGAATCGATTGTCCATTACCGCGTAGCCGACATCTTTTGGCCACTTGCTTCCCAATTCATCTGGCAAATTCTGATAATCGCAACGGAGTTCCATGGTACCGAACGTGTGTCCCCATATTTTCCATCGTGCTTTGGAAGCGCCGAGTTGTTCGATGAACCAGCGTCTTTGTTCTGTACCAAGGAAAGTCTGTGCAAAAACTTCTTTTGTCGGATTCGGAATGTCTTTTCCATTGAAACGAATCGTTTCCGGTGGATTGTTGTTGTTGTAATGCTTGCCATAATTCATGATTTCAAGCGGGATCTGCGGAGAGACCCGTGGATATTCCTTAACTTCAAAATCATCCGTCGACATATCGGGAGAGCGGAAGGACCAGTTATCGGTCAGCAACAGATCCACATTCTTGCCCCAACGCAATACACGCTGAATCTTGAGACTGTTTATCGCGATCAGATTATTGGGTTCTTCGCAAAGTCCGTCGTCGTTGAACTCTTCCATAGGAGTATCTACCACTTTGGGAGGAATGAACTGTTCGAGCTTTGGATTGCCGGGTTGTTGCACCATCGCCGGGATAAATTCCCACCATGCCTGATTCGCGTAGACCTTTTGGTTTTGTGCGGGTGCATTGTAACCACCTCCCGCGACATACTGACTTTGATAACCCGCCCATGCGAATTCGTGATTATCCCAAACGCACACAAATGGCCAGCGGGCGCGTGCATCCTGCAGATCGGGATCTTCAAGATAAGCACGGTAGAGTGTACGGTAATCTTCGAGAGTAGCGGGCAGATGAAAATTGCTCACCTTTCGTCCTTGCGGGAATTTGTATAGATTTCTGATCCGGCGTCCACGGTTTCCGTTTGGATTATCTTCCGCGTACCAGGTCACTTCGTAAATAAAGTCACCGAGATGCAAAACAAAATTTAGCCGCTGATCCTTTGGACGAGCTTCATCTTCATAGATCATTTTTCGGTAAGCATTGAGGGCGCCTTCATTCGGACATTGACAGGAGACAAAAGTAAAACGTACAGGAACATCCGAATTTTCTTCCGGAGCTGTGATCGTACGACCGATACGGCTCGCGAAGCCCTGATCATCAACAAAACGATACCAATACTCACGATTAGGATCGAGATCTGTAGCGATGAAATGACAGGTCCAGTCTGAATCAGCGCTGAGTTTTGCAACACCGCCTGAATGGATTTTTTTGAATTCAGGAGTAGTTGAAATTTCAACGGACAGTTTTTTAGCTGCATTGTCATTCACAGGCGGACGCCTCGTCCACAAGATCACCGACTTTGCTGTGGGATCACCGGAGGCTACACCTTGAGGAAAGAGGTCACGTCGTTCTGTAGCGGAAAGGGGAGCTTTGTTTGACCAGCCTTTTTTTGTCGCTATGGCAAAGCCAAGGAAGAGAGAAGCATGTAGGAACTCGCGGCGGTTTAAGTGCATGTGATTTCTTTTTTATACTGCTTTAGTATTCGTATTGAAGTGTGTGATTTATTTTTATTTTCTTGAATTCTGAATTCGCTGAAACATTATTATTAAATATTATTTTTTCTGCCTGCAATATTATTTTAAATGCAATTCAACTTCTATCAACACGCATAAATAACTTTCTTCCTTCATTACAAATATATACGCACTTGCATACGGAATGATATTCAAGATTACAATCAGGATAAGTTTAACACATTTTATGTTAATGAAATTTTAAAAAAGCAAATGCAAAGCAAATGGCTTGTCGGATTTTGCTTTTTTTAGACACAGAGTAGCACAGATGGAGTGGAATAGTAAAATGCAACGATCTTTTCAATCACGATTACCTCTCTGTGCTACTCTGTGTGTACTCTGTGCTACGCTGTGACTAAAAATATTGTTGAGCAAAATAGAACGACACTAAAATTCAAAATTTAAGGCATAGAAAATTTTGGAACGAATCGTCTATACCTTTTCAGTCCCGCCCTGCCCGTTCTCCGCTCGTACCTCGCTGCGACCCCTTACATTTGTTTCGATTAATTTAGCGATAAAAACCTAAAA
>CAYMMN010000123.1:0-5581 GCA_964391495.1 uncultured Flavobacteriales bacterium
ATAAAAAAATGGGGACGAGGGACTAAGGAACGGGGGACGTAACCTGATTTTAACTAAATAACCCTGAACCCGGAACCCTGAACCCGAAACCTAAAAAAGAGGTTTAATCGAATGAATGTTCACCCTGGTTTTTAAATCATGTCTTATCACATCCAGGAAAGTGGAGTTTACTTCGAATCCATTCGACTTTAACTGAGAAACAAAAGATTGAGCGAATGCGCGGTTGGGTTCGGCAAGGAGAAGTGTTCCACCGGGTTTTACAAGGACTCCAAATGCATTGATCAAATCTGAAAATGCTTTTGTTTCATAGGCAACATCTGCTGCAAGGACAAGATCAGAAGCGAAGGATGGATCAGGATTTCTCCAGTCGAGAATTTTGAAAGAGGCTGTTTCGGAATTGTTAAGATTCCAGTTGTGTTTTGCAAAGACAAGTGGTTCCGGCATGTAGTCGGTGAGCGTAACTTTCGCACCCAATTTACCGGCGACAATGCCTGGCAAACCCAGTCCGCATCCGATTTCCAGGATTTGTTGTTCGGGCTGAATGATGGAATTGGAAATAAGATAATTTGAAAGCGCGATTGCCGAGGGCCACAAATCCGCCCAATATGGAATGCGTTCATCCTGTACATCCGGATGATCTTCTCCCTTACGGATTAGTTCATTGAAGAGAAAATCAACATCTGAAATTATATCCAGCTGAAATGAAAGTCCGGAGAGGAGAAGTTCTTCGCGTTGAGTGGGATAGTTGGCTGGAAGCAAATTAGATTTTTTTTCGCGCTATGACGCTAAGGACGCAAAGAGAATTAGTGGATGACTATAAACCTGGAGGCTGGGAAGCGTGAATTGTGTTCAGGGCAGATGAAGTAAATTCCGGAAGCATAATTGCTCACATCAATCTTCGTTTCTTTTCCGGTGAATGTATGACTTGACAAGGTCCGGCCATACATATCTTTTATGGTATAGTTGGTCGCAAGGTGTCTTAACTGATCTTTCCATTGCAAAACAACTTCATTGCTTGCAGGAACCGGATAAATATCAAAAGGACTGATCGTCGTAATTTCATTTATGCTTGCCGTTGGATCTGTTTGCAAGAATATTTGCGCGCCGCCTCCATATAAACCATAAACAAGATCAAGGAATCCGTCTTCATTGAGATCGCCTCCACTTACAGTCATATGGAAACTGTATTTGTTTCCCTGGATTTGCGATAGCAGTGTATCATCCAGAGTGAAAGTCCCGTTCAGGTTTCCATCAATGTTTGAATAAGTGAATACTTTTCCCTGCATACAGGAAACAATCATGCGATAAGCACCATTGTCGTCGAAAACAAATGGAACAGAATACCCATCCGGAAAACCGGTAGTTTGTACCACGATTCCTCCGAGTGTATCATTCGTTGGAGTATTGGTAAAGAAAGCGGAGTTAACACTGCCGATATTTTCAAAATAATTTACAAACCCATTCTTCTCTCCTATTACAAGGTCAGGCTTACCGTCACGGGTAATATCTACCAATTGAGGTGCCGCAGTATTGCCAACATCGATTCCCATATAAGCCGCTGCTGTATAAACAAAGGACGCCGCTACTCCCGGGCCGGCGGTGTTGTTAAAATAATACAATTTTCCGTCTTCACTCCCGATGAGTAAATCCTGGTCAAGATCACCATCAAGGTCACCGAAAGTCGGGATCAGCGGTCCTTGTAAATTAAACGGAACCGCTCCGGCATAATTTCTTGTTACAAATTCAAAAGAAGGTGATGAAGGTGTTCCCGTATTTCTGTAATACGCCAAACCGGATTCAACATTTCCGCTTCCAACCGATAATGATTTGTATCCAATGATCAGATCCAGCAAGCCATCCGCATTTGCATCAAAGAATACAGGAGCCGAACCTTCGCCCAAGTCGATCATTTCACTTTGCAAAAATGCATTTTGCTGGAAAGAAAAAACGGGTACAGCATTGGTGCCGTTATTTTTATAATACAAGACACCATTTTTATTTTCAAACTCTCTATTACTGACGAGCAGGTCTTTTACGCCATCATGATCCGCATCAACGTACGCATGAGAAGTGAAGGTCGACATATTCGCCGGTGTATTGTAGGAAGGAAATAAAGTATCCTGCGAAACCATTTGCGCGGCGAGATTGGTTCCACCGTTAATGATGAGCAAGCTATTCATTGCCTGGGAATCACCAATCAGCAAATCTTTGTCATTATCGCCATCAATATCGATCGTGAACCCTTGTGCGTAAGTGTCATCTCTGCGGGCAATACTTGGCTCGAGTAATTCAGGTGGAACGGGCTGATTACTTGTACAACTAGAATTGAAAGTACCCACCGCAACATTACTGAAATTTCCACCACGCAATGCAAAATGGCCCCATGCATAAGTCTCCAGAACAAATTTGTTAATGGAATCACACACACCATATTGTTCCATGCTCATATTCCGGTAATAAGCGAAAGAACCGACACAAAAAAACTGCTGTCCGAGGATATCCATATCTCCATCATTATCGATATCATTAAAATCCGGAATCAGAAAACCACTCGCCAGAATATTTGAAAATGAACCGCCACCGTAATCCGCTTTGATCTGATTTTCCACAAGAGTAAAAACTAATTGTCCGGATTGTGAATCATTGCGGTATTGCATGATGCCATTGTTGTTCAGTGGAACAGTAAACAAATCGGCTTTCCCGTCGCAATTGTAATCGTACAAAAGCGCCCAGCCACGCATCTCGGGAAACTGAGCTGCATATTCAGGAGCATAGCGATAAGAATTAATTCCGCCACTACCTGTATTTACAAATGTCATCGGACGGTTGTTAGACATATCAAAAGCAAAAAGATCCATCAGTCCGTCTGAGTTCAGATCTATTTCAGAAAATTTCGGGAAATTAATTCCGCCGGCCCATGGATACAACAACTGATGAGCAGCATCAATAACGGGAATGGAATCAGCGAAATGAAAATTCAATGGTTGTTGTGCTCTTCCACTGATGCACATAAGTATTCCGAAGAACAAAGCAAGCTTTTTCATGATGGCAATTTGACGTAAAGTTATCATTTGACTTCGCAGGGAGAAAATAAAAAACCGGAAATCATGAACAAGGTTTCCCCCATCCCGATTTCCGGCCTTTTCGATTGTCCGCCTAGCGGATCGCTATCTTTCCCTTGTGGGTTTCTCCGGTTTTGGAATTGATAATTTGAAAGAAATACAGACCAGAACTCAGATTTCCCTTTGAAATCTGATAATTATCAAGATTTGTCTCCGCTTTTAACACATCCTGTCCGGATATATCAAACAATGAAATTTTCATTTTTTCTCTTCGATCATTTTTGAAAATGAATGTTCCCTGTTTATCCATGGGATTTGGATAAAAATAAACATCGGAATCTACAATCACAGGCTTACCCAGTCCAACGGGAATCTGGTTCACCAAAGTATTCCAGGTTGTGTTCGTCTCGATCGCAGGATTCTGATCAAAGTAAATGAATGCCTGATTTTCTACGCGCGTTGGATCCGGTAATCCTGCTTTTGGATGAATGCGGTAACGAACAAAGCCATGACTTCCCTGCTCATTCACATTACTATCCGGCAATAAAATATTATTATAGAGGAAAGTTATGGCGCGGTTGCTGTCGATTTGTGTTTCAACGCTATGACTGCTGGCAATCAGTTCAAAAGTGCTCAGGTCAAGTGATGGATCAAGTGTATCGCGAATGAGCACTGTGAAAGCAGTATCATTTCCGGAATTCTGGAATCGGATGAGATAATCCAGTGAATCACTCATCAATGTATAATGCATGACATCATCCACTCCTTCCGGAGTAACCGCTTTATCATTCGGATCAAAGGAACAACGTACAATTGCACTAAACCTTGGACTGCTTTCAGAATATTGTATTGTAGAAGTACCATCTGTTACATCAATATGTGTATCATACCAGATTGAGCTGCCAACACCCGGATTCTGCATGGTCACAGCAATCGAGCGACTTTCCATAGGTTGCAGATTACTGAATGTCCAGAAAGTTGTATCACCGTTCCAGGATGTCCTTGGTGGATTTACATAACCGAAAACAATATTCGGACTGTGTATCATGTAAATTGTTCCCTGAGCAACCGTATTGCTTCTATTCACATATGTAATGTAAGATGTAACATATTGATTGCATCGCATAAATGCCGGATTGAAATAAATATTAGTGGTATAATCCGGAAGTCCAGACCTCAACCCGAAATCAAGTCCGGTCATATTACCGGTATTGGTGAATGTATAACTCGGTTGACTTGAAATAACATAGGATCCGAGATAGGGTGTCCAGGCAACGGTATGAGAACCCAAATCTGAACCTAATACATAATCACCGTAGGAATCGGAAATTGCAAGGGTATTATTTGGTGTTAATAAAACCTTCTGCCCTGAAATAGCAGGCTCACCCGTATCAAACTGCCCATTGTTGTTTGAATCATAATAGATATGTCCGCTTAAAAGGGATGGTGCAGGAGTAACAGTAAGTGCATTTGGTAAATACCAATAACTTGAGTTAACGTTCATGATCAATTCATAAGTACCCACCGGTAAACTTAAAGGCACGGTGTATAATACTTGTGCTCGGTTGGTATCCAGAACAGTGAATGATGCGGTAGGAACGGAATAGGTATAATTGGTAGATTGATTTCGAATATAGGAATAACCAATATTCCCATTTGGGTTTGCTCCGGTCAGGAACAAATCTCTTGAAACGACAATTGCATTGAGCAGTTCTCCTTCATAAGCTGTTCCCGGAGATAAACTTACCAATCCGTCAATTGCACCGAAATCGTATCCGGAGATATTGGCCCCATTCATAGTCACTGTATAGGAAGAGGAATCCGAACTCAGAAGATGACTATGTCCACTCGTACTATTCCAGGTAACAGTATACGTTCCGTTCATCGCGGCCAGACTATAAATTCCGTTTGCATCGGTAGTTGCAGAAGCTCCACCCGGACTCATGGTAACATATTCACCCGGAATTCCAGGTTCTCCCGTATCATGTATTCCATTAAAATTAGTGTCATAATAAACCAAACCGGAGATGTATCCATCCGGCGGTGTGACCGTGAATGCTGCAGGTAAAGTATAGGTTTGAAGATTTGATCCCCAGAAAACGAGATCGGTTGTCACCAATTCCAAATCATAAGTACCGGTATCAGCTGTTCCCGGAATAGTGAATACACAATCAGCATTATTAGCATCAATTACAGTGCATGCATTGGTCCAGAAATTTGACATGTCAAGAATTGAAATCACACTGGTTCCGTTTGATAGCTGGATGCTGTAAATGTTTCCACTTGGAGAAATGGATTGCTGAAACAAACCGTTAGATGTAATTGTGGTTGTCAGATTTTGTTGGGTAACATATCCGGTGTTCGGATTCATTCCCGTTAACTGCGCCTTGGCAAGAATGCTGATGAGCAGAAAAAATACGAAGGTGTAGAGTTTTTTCATAGTGATTGATTTAGAAAGAAAACAGCTGAAAGGTAGAAAAAGCATGGAATCACGGCATGAGTATATTGTTCAATACCCC
>CAYMMN010000123.1:5681-8786 GCA_964391495.1 uncultured Flavobacteriales bacterium
AGATCTTTTCTCGCCATCGGACCGATATCCGTCGTCGAATCCATCGGGTCACCAACTTTCAACTTTTGGACAGATGCAATCAGTCTTGCACTAAAATCGTTTGCAACCTTCTGTGTGACTATAAATCGCTTTGCCGCGTTACATGCTTGTCCGCCATTGATACTCCGTGAACGAACAGCTGCATTCACAGCAAGTTCAATATTCGCGTCATCCAAAACGATGAACGGATCATTTCCTCCGAGTTCCATAACTGTTTTTTTCAAGTGCTTACCTGAAATTGACGCCAGATAAGATCCTGTAGTATCACTCCCTGTGAAACTCAATCCTGCAATCCGTGGATCAGCGATAAGTTCGGCTGCGCTTTCATTCGATAGAAAATGATTGCTGAAAAGTCCTGCAGGAAATCCGGCTGACAAAAAAAGTGATTCAATTTTTTCGGCGCACTGCGGTACATTCGGAGCATGTTTCAATAAAATTCCATTACCGGCAAACAAAGCAGGAACCGCACACCGGAACACCTGCCAGAACGGAAAATTCCAGGGCATGATCAGGAAAATCAAACCCAAAGGCTCGTATGAGATGTATGATTCTGACGCGTCTGTCTTTACAGATTGTTGGCTTAAATACAACTCGGCATTTTCCCGATAATAATTTATCGCTGAAATGGATTTTTTTATTTCAAGCACGGATTCACTCAATGGCTTCCCCATCTCTGCAGTAATCAGTCGGGCGAGTTCCATCTTTTGATCCGACATCGACGCTCCCAATCGCTCGAAGCATAACGAACGTTCATTTATTGTTTTATTTTTCCAAACCCGGAAAGCACTCCATGCATTTTCAGTTCCCTGAAAAGGTTCGAAAGGATAATTTTTAAATTCTTGTCCGGTAAACGGATTACGGCTTTGATAGTTCATGGATTCGCTAAAATTACATCCATCCCAAGAATTTGCCAAGGGAAAAACGCTAAATAATAGCCTCCGGTGAGGATAAAATATTAGTAATATTCCTTACGATGATGTATTTTCCGTACCAGAATTAATCTATGCTTTCTAAAAAAGTATTATCCCCGGCAAACAAATTATATTCAAATGCATTCATGATGCGTTCTGTTTTCATGAAAGTATTTCCATTTTTGTTTTTTATTTTTTTTCTGAATGATTTTTCATTTGCTGCTCCTGCTTTTGATACACTGACCTGGAAAAAACTGGAAAAAGAAAATAGCATTGAAAAGTGGTTGTACATTAAAAAAGGAGACTCTCTTCAATGGGCACTACCTTCGTATGATGAATCACACTGGGACAATCTATTCACTGATTCCGCAAAAACCGCTGCCGACTCAGTTTACGAAGATTACTACGGGCCAGTTTGGTTGCGCACACATATTTGGGTGGATTCCAGTGTGACGAATAAACTACTTGCTTTGAACACAAGTTTGTTAGGAGCATGTGAAGTATACCTTGACGGAAAACTAATTCAGTCAATTGGCACATTGGGCATTAATGGAAAAGAAGAAAAGTCGGGATTTACTGTTAAATCTAATCCATATCCATTTTATTTTGACAGGCCCGGCGACCATGTCTTCGCATATAGAATGACTAATTATTCAGAAAAAGAACCTGCGTATTATGTCCATTTTAGTTCACAGGTTGATGTCGTTACAATCAATTCTGAACTATCAAGATTATCCGATGAACTCCACGACCTTACCGATTTCTCCAACGAATCCAAAATTCTGGTATTTTCAGGAATATTCATCACGCTCACTCTTTTTCATTTTGTCTTGTTTCTTTATTACAGAAAAAACAAAACGAATCTTTTTTACAGTTTGTTCACCTTATTTCTTAGTGTCATTTTCTTTGGTGCATATCAAATCATGAGTGGAACTGATTTGCACACTACGCAGAAAATTATGGTTCTTGAAATGGCAGCAATATACCTGGCTCCATTGTTTTTTCTCGCTTTGCTCTATCAGGTATTTTATAAACGCCTTCTGGCTATTTTCTGGATTCTGGCGGGCATGCTCGTTTCAGCAGGATACTTGATTTTCTTATCCGATTTTAAAAAACTGGGCGGCTTCTTCGCGATAGGATTCATATTCACAGGCATGATAGAAACTATCCGTGTTTATTTACGTGCCTGGCTAAAGAAAAAAGACGGCGCCGGAATTTTTCTTTTGGGAATTTTATTACCGCCTGTTGGTACGCTCATACTCTGGATCATCAGTGGTTTGGTTGGGAAACTTGGATACAGTAACCTGGAAGAAAATCTTTCAGAGCTTCTCGGACAGTTTTTTGGCTACTCATTATTGCTCAGCGTTTCAATCTCGATGACCATTTATCTTGCAAGAGATTTTGCAAGAATGAATAAAAAACTACAGCAACAACTCCGTGAAATAAAACAGCTATTTGAAAAAACAATTGTACAGGAATCTGAACGGAAACGCATTCTTGAAAATCAGAATATTGAACTAGAACAAAAAGTTACTGAACGCACCACGGAAGTGATGCATCAAAAAGCGGAAATCGAAATTAAAAACAGGGACATCCTTGACAACCTGAATTACGCACGCCGCATCCAGTCGGCCATCCTGCCGGATATTAAATTGATTTATGAGACGCTCAAAGATTCTTTTATTTTTTACAGACCAAAAGATATTGTGAGTGGTGATTTCTATACATTTTCACAAAAAGGAAACCGTGTCATCATCTCTTCTGCCGACTGCACTGGCCACGGAGTAACAGGAGCATTTATGAGTATGATTGGCAGCTCACATCTGAATCAAATTATCAATGAAAGAGGAATTACCCGTCCATCTGAAATTCTCAATCATCTCAATACCGGTATCACAGAAGCCCTGAAACAAAACGACAAAGAAGTAAATGACGGGATGGACATCGCTCTTTGCAGTCTTGACCTGCAAAATCTTCGAATGGAATATGCAGGAGCCAACCGGCCGCTGTGGCTGTTCAGAGACAGCGAATGGATTGAAATCAAACCCGACAAATTACCTATCGGTGGATTTCGTGTCAACCGTGAAGCAGTGTTCACGAATCATGAACGGGAACTCAGACAAGGCGATTTAATTTATTTGTTTACGGATGGATT
>CAYMMN010000124.1:0-8766 GCA_964391495.1 uncultured Flavobacteriales bacterium
GATTGAGGATTGAGGATTGAGGATTGAGGATTGGAGATTGGAGATAATGAACCCGGCTATGCTCTCTGCAACATTCATAACTCATAATTCATAACTCATAACTCATAACTCATAATTCATAATTCATAATTCTCAACTCATAATTCATAACTCATAACTCCCGTCGTGCTCAATCATCTCACCGGTCGTCTCATCGAAAAAAATCCAGCTTCCATCGTTGTGGAATGTCATGGTGTCGGTTACCTGTTAAATATTTCTCTGAACACTTATTCAAAAATAACAACCGAAGAAAACATCAGGATCCTGGTGCACCTTCAAATAACTGAGGATGCACACACGTTATACGGCTTCGCGGATGAAGATGAAAGACGTCTGTTCCGATTATTAATCACAGTTTCCGGTATCGGCTGTAATACAGCCCGCATGATGCTTTCCTCCATGAATGTGGATGAAATTGAAAATTGTATTGTGTCTGAGGATGTCGTAAAACTTAAAAGCATCAAGGGAATCGGCGAAAAAACAGCACAAAGGGCCATTCTTGAGTTAAAAGGGAAGCTGAAAAAAGACGGGGTTGTTCCATCTGTATTTTCGCATATCAAGGTGAAAGACGAAGCAATGGCAGCTTTGCTGACCCTCGGATTCGCCAGAAATACTGTTGACAAAACCCTGGATTCTCTCCTGAAAAAGAACCCGGTTTCAACTGTTGAAGAATTAATTAAACAAGCCTTAAAATCACTCTAAAAGGCAGGTGAAGGTTTGCCGAAAAAAGCTATTTTAGTGCCTTCTTAAAAAACGGCAATATCGATCCAATCTTTACCCAAAGAATTAGTATTCAATAAATTACAAGGCCTTGAAGAATTTTAAGACGTATTTTTTCGGGATCGGGAGTGTATTATCAGTGCTCAGTACGGTGTGGGGAGCGGAAAAACCTGCTGGTTTGTCCTCGGAAAACTTTGCGGAACCGGCTGCAATGGTCGCTGATTCCGACAGCCTTAACCTGCGTTATCCTTTCCATGACAGAATGGGCGACCCGTATTCCAATCCGGGCTCAGGCAATCCTTTGTATTTAAAAGATCCTGCAAATATCAAAACAACGGTTGATTACGATCCGGATAACAACCGGTACAACATCAACGAAAATATGGGGGAACTCTTTTACAGGAATCCATCCTACATGTCGTTCGAAGAATTTGTGGATCATGAGTTCAATAAAAGCACAAAGGAATATTGGAAGCAACGCGCTTCCGAAGATGATCAACTAAACAAAAAAGCATTTGCGCCGAAAATCACTGTGAACAGTATTGTGTTCGACAGGATCTTCGGAGGAAATACAATTGACATTCGTCCGCAAGGTTCAGCGGAATTGAGTTTTGCCATAAACGTTTCCAAGAATCAAAACCCTGCGCTTCCTGAAAAACAAAGAACAGTCACTACGTTTGACTTCAAGGAAAAAATCCAGATGAACGTAATCGCCAACATCGGCGATAAGATGAAGCTGACCACCAATTACAACACGGAAGCAACTTTTGATTTCGAAAACAAAATGAAGCTGGAATACACCGGCTATGAAGACGACATCATCAAAAAAATTGAAGCCGGTAACGTTTCTCTTCCGTTGAACAGTCAGCTCATTCAGGGCTCACAAAGTTTGTTCGGGATCAAAACACAGTTGCAGTTTGGTCGCATGACAGTGACCAGCATCTTCTCTCAGCAAAAAGGTAAATCACAAACCATCGATGTACAGGGCGGTGCGCAAACAACGACCTTTGACATCAAAGCGGATCAATACGAGGACAATCGTCACTTCTTCATCGCTCAGTATTTCAAAGATAATTACGATGCTAATCTTCGCGATCTGAACAGGATCGGATCCGGAATCAATATCACGCGTATTGAGGTTTGGGTTACTCCAAAAGGATTCATCTCCTCACAGAACAATCAGAACCGTAACATCGTCGCTTTCGCGGATCTTGGCGAATACATGCCGGATACTAACCAGACGTTGATTCCGTTCCCGGGAAGCTTTCAGGAACCTTCGGATTCTTCCAACTCGCTTTTTGCTCCGGGTGTACTTGGACAATACCGAAACACTTTTCGTGATATCTCTCAAGCCTCCTCAATCCTGAGTGGTTTGGGCGCGAGCAATAACTTCAACGAAGGCCGTAACTGGGAAAAAGTTGAAAATGCCCGTTTGCTGCAACCTTCAGAATACACCGTCAATTCACGCCTCGGATACGTTTCCCTTAACACTAAACTCGATCCGGGCCAAGTGCTGGCGGTTGCCTTTGAATATTCTGTAGGAGGACGTGTGCATCAGGTTGGTGAATTGACCAACAACACAACTGCTTCCGGTTCAGGTGCCATCTATGTGAAATTACTTCGCAGTACAAATTTTACTCCGAAATTCTACACCTGGGATTTGATGATGAAAAACATCTACTCTCTGGGCGGCTACAACATCGCGCAAAAAGATTTTCGTCTGGATGTATTGTACCAGGATGACCGTTTGGGTGGCAATATCAATTACCTGCAGGATGGTTGCGAAAATGTGAAAGGCGTTCCACTGCTTCGCTTGCTGAATCTTGATGACCTGAATACAAATGGTGATCCGCAGCCGGACGGTATGTTTGATTTTGTCGGAGGCATCACGATCAATGCGCAAACCGGCCGAATCATTTTCCCTGTTCGTGAACCTTTCGGTTCTTACCTCGCTAATAAATGTGCCGGTGATGCTGACTTCGCGAATCAGTATGCCTATTACGCACTTTACGATTCAACAAAAACCGCAGCCCAGCAGCAACCGGAAAAAAACAAATTTACACTGCATGGTACATACCAGAGTTCTTCCGGTTCGGATATTCCTCTGAACGCGGTAAACGTTCCACAAGGATCAGTGAAAGTAACCGCAGGTGGAGTTCCATTAACAGAAAATGTTGATTATACCGTTGACTATACTCTTGGTCGTGTGAAAATCATCAACGATGGAATTTTGAAATCAAATACTCCGATTAAAATTTCACTCGAAAGCAATTCCCTTTTCAATCTGCAAACCAAGACCATGATGGGGAGCAGGTTTGATTATGTCTTCAACAAAGATTTCCAGATCGGTGGTACTATCCTCCACTTGTCGGAGCGTCCGCTGACACAAAAAGTAAATATCGGCGATGAACCAATTTCCAATACAGTTTGGGGTGTTGACGGAAACTATCGCACCGACTCAAGGTTTATTACAAAGCTTCTTGACAAATTACCTCTGTACAACACAAAGGAGACCTCTTCCCTCACACTTAGTGGTGAATTTGCCCAGTTGGTACCGGGTCACTCGAAGGCTGTTGGTAAAGCGGGAACTTCCTATGTGGACGATTTTGAAGGTGCAATTACACCTTTGGATTTAAAAAACCCGGGTAGTTGGTTTCTTGCCAGTTTGCCGCTGGGACAAGAAGAGGAAGGCATGTTCCTGGAAGGAAAATTCGCGGATAATCTTTCATACGGATTCAACCGTGCGCGTACTTCCTGGTATTACGTGGATCCGCTATTCCAGCGTAACCAACCCGGAATCACTCCATCCGATATCGACGCGAATGATCAAAGCAACAACTACGTGCGTGACATTCCTCAAGCTGAAATTTTCCCAAACAAATCACAGCCGAACGGACCGCAGAGCATTACGTGTATGAACGTTGCTTTTTATCCGAACGAACGTGGACCTTACAACTACGATGTTGATGCAACTGTAGACACTGCAACAGGATTACCAATTTCCTCAGGTGTGAATATTGATGGTACATTAAAAGATCCGGCTACACGCTGGGGAGGTATCATGCGAAAGATCGAAACTTCCGATTTTGAAGCAAGCAATATTGAATTCATACAATTCTGGATGATGGATCCATTTGCTGATGGTTCTCCCAATAATGGAACCGGTGGTGACCTCTTCCTGAATCTGGGAAGTCTTTCTGAAGACATCCTTCGTGATGGTCACAAGAGTTTTGAAAACGGTTTGCCTGCTCCAACCAACAACTACACCACAGCCTCTTCAACTTGGGGACGTTATCCAACCATTCAATCCATTGTAAATGCTTTCGATAATGACCCTGCCAGCAGAACAGCTCAGGACGTTGGTCTCGATGGATTAATCGATGCAGATGAACAAAACTTTTTTGGTACAACTTTCCTCGATAAAATCAGAAACAAATTCGGTGGTACCAATAACGGAGCTTACACCTCTGTCGCGGGGGACCCTTCTTCAGATGACTATTCTTACTTCCTGAATCCTGATTACAGTACCAATAACGTTTCACCACTGGATCGATACAAACGATACAATGGACAGGAAGGAAATTCTCCCGCTAACGGGACTATAAACGGTGTTCAGTCAACCGCAACAACTTTACCGGATGCAGAAGACATCAACCGTGACAACAACATGGAAACCGGTGAAGATTATTATCAATACCAGATTGATCTGCGCCCGGGCAGTATGGTTGTTGGTCAAAATTATATCACCGACGAAATTGAATCTACTGTACGTTTTGCAAACAACACCAATGGCAGCATCAAATGGTATCAGTTTAAAATTCCAATTCGTAGTCCTGAAAAAGCTATTGGCGAAGTGGATCTGACAAACATTCGTTTTGTAAGGATGTTTATGAAAAACTTTGAAACACCGGTTGTATGCCGCTTTGCAAAACTTGAGTTTCTCCGCGGAGAATGGAGACGTTACAATTATTCCCTGCTTCAGCCCGGTGAATACAGTCCGACTCCTGAAGTTCCGGGCAACACACAGTTTGATCTTGCATCTGTGAGTATCGAAGAAAATGGTAGCCGTCAACCTGTACCATACGTACTTCCTCCCGGTATCGATAAGGAACGCGATATCTCTACCACTCAATTGGCAACATTGAATGAGCAATCTCTTTCACTGCGTGTTTGTGATCTTGCTGATGGTGATGCGAGAGCTGCATACCGAAACACTCAGTTGGATATCCGTGCATACAAGAAACTGAAAATGTTTATCCATGCTGAATCACGTGGCGCTAACGATGCGTTGCAGAATGGTGATTTGCATGCATTTGTTCGTCTGGGAAGTGACTTTAATGACAACTACTACGAGTATGAAATTCCGTTAGTTATCACTCCATGGAATTCAACCGGGGCAACTGAAATCTGGCCGGAAGCGAACAACATGGAGATTGAACTCGAGAAACTGATTGATGCCAAACTTCGCCGTAACAACGCGATGCAGGTGCTGAACAATGTCACTCTCCAAACACCGTATTTCGTTACCGATGGTGACAGGATCATCACAGTAAAAGGAACGCCGAATCTGAGCAACATCAGATCCATCATGATTGGAGTCCGGAATCCGAAAGATCCGGGCGGGAATGGCCCGAAAATTTGCGCCGAAGTTTGGGTGAACGAATTGCGGATGTCTGACTTCGATGAAAAAGGAGGCTGGGCAGCAACAGCTCGTGTCACCGCGAAACTCGCCGATCTGGGAACTATGTCTCTCGTTGGTAACCACAGTACTTCCGGATGGGGAAGTATCGAGAAGAAAGTCAGTGAACGCGACAAAGCGGATAAGAGTTCTTATGATTTCTCCACAACACTCGAACTTGGAAAATTCATCCCTGAAAAAGCAGGAATCAAATTGCCGATGTATTTCGGATATTCAGAGGCTTTCATCAATCCTCAATACAACCCACTTGATCCGGATGTGTTGCTGACAAAAGCACTCGATGCGACTCCGAATTCAGAAGCCAAAGATTCAATCAAGAAGCAGGTGATTGATTACACACAGCGGAAGAGTTTAAACTTCACGAATGTCCGGAAAACAAAAACCGGCAATTCTCAAAAGTCGAGAATTTACGATGTAGAGAATCTGAACTTTACATACGCATACACTGAAATTTATCAGCGTAATTATAACATTTCGTACAGTCTGTCAAAATCCTATCAGGGAGTTCTTGGATACAATTATAACCACGCATCCAAACCTATTGTTCCATTTGAAAAGAGTCCAAATCCAATCATTCAATCGAAATGGGGAAGATTAATCAAGGACTTTAATTTCAATCCTGTTCCGTCCGGATTGAATTTCAGATCCAGTCTTGACCGTACGTATTCCGAAACACAACTCCGCAACAATACAGGTTTCGCGTTCCAGATTGATCCGACATACATCAAGACTTACACGATGACCCGTAATTACGGTCTGAACTGGGATCTCACACGATCAATCAAACTTGATTTCAACGCGGATGCGAACGCGACAATCGATGAACCTGCAGGACGACTGGATACGCGTGAAGAACGCGATTCTGTTAAAGAAAATCTGAAGCGACTGGGACGTCTTACACGTTATCATCATGCCGCGAATGTGACGTATAATCTTCCATTGAATAAAATTCCGGTAGCTGACTGGATCTCATCCAATGTGCGTTATGGAAGCGATTACAGCTGGCAGGCTTCCCCACTCTATCGTGATACCATTGATGACAGAATCAAGGATAATCCATGGGGAAATACCTTGCAAAACTCACAGACCATCTCGGTGAATGCAAATTTCACCATGACCACGCTGTACAACAAGATTCCTTACTTCAAAAAGATAAATCAGAACACACCGGCAAAAGGCGCTGAAAGGAATAAACCAAAAGTAAAATTGCCGACGGATAGTCTGGGAGGAAAAAAAGACAGCACCAGGGTATCACGACCATCCCCACTTGAACCGGTATTCAAAGGTATTGCCAATCTCATCATGATGGTGAAGACGGCAAGCGTTACTTACCAGGAAACAAATGGAACAATGTTGCCGGGATTCAGAGGAACGCCTGATTGGGTTGGACAAGATTGGAATTTCAATGGCGGGAAGGGTGCACCGGGCTGGGGATTCCTGTTCGGCAGTCAGAAAGACCCGCGACCTGAGGCCATACAAAACAACTGGCTGACCAAGGATACAACGCTCAATTCATTCTTTACGACTACGAAACTTCAGAATCTCACATTGCGTGCATCTGTAGAACCGATTAAGAATCTCAAAATTGAATTGAGCGGAAACCGGAATTACACTTTGAGTCACAATGAATATTTCCGTGCAGGTGCTGACGGGAAATTTAGTTCTTACGGGCCAACAGAAACCGGAAACTTCTCCATTTCTTATCTCACCTGGAGCACTCATTTTGTGAATGACGCGAAAGATTATTCGAATAAGAATTTTGAGGATTTCAAATCCAACCTCCTGCAGATTTCAAATATTCTTTCGGCAGAAAATCCGAATACACCTTCAACTGTTGACTCACTCGGCTTCCACACAGGCTATGGTAAGACACAACAGGAAGTTCTGACTTATGCATTCCTTTCCGCTTATTCCGGAAAATCTCCGGATAAAAAGATTATCAATCGTTTCCCGAAAATTCCAAAACCAAACTGGAGAATAACTTATGATGGATTATCAAAATTGAAATTCTTCCAGAGTTTCCTTCAGTCGTTTAGTTTGTCACACGGCTATCGTTCAACGTATAGTATCAACTCGTTTTCACAAAACCTGTTGTACGAAGGTGATCCTTCCGAAAATTCAACCCGCAGAGATACACTCGGAAATTTCATTCCGAAATACGATATCCAGCAAATTACTGTCGCCGAGCAATTGTCTCCTTTGATTGGAATTGACATGACCTGGAAGAACAGTTTACAAACACGTTTTGAAATCAAACGTGACCGCACTCTGACACTGGCCTACTCCAACATCCAGGTAACGGAAGTACGCGGCATAGAATACGTTGTAGGGCTCGGTTATAAATTCAAAAAGGTAACGCTGCCATTCAAAGTAGGAGGTAATAAAAAGCTTAGTAATGACCTTACTGTGAAAGCTGATTTCAGTATGCGTAAGAATACTACTATTCTTCGTAAGTTGGTAGAAGGTACCAATCAGCCAAGTTCGGGAAGTACAACCCTGGGTGTAAAACTCTCAGCTGATTACCCATTGAACGACCGTTTCAACATCCGTGCTTTCTACGAATACAACTCAAACAATCCGTTTGTTTCGTCAAGTTATCCGACAAGCAATACGAATGCGGGGTTGAGTATTCGGTTTACGTTGGCGCAGTAATGGTTTTTGGGTTCCGGGTTTCGGGTTCCGAGTTTCGGGTTCGAAGTTCGAGGTTTGAGTTGTTCTGACTCCAGACTACCGACTACCGACTAAATTAGCAATCAAAAATCAAAAATCCCCAATCATCCTTTTAATTAAAAAAAGCGTTTGCCTGATTTCTAAAATTCAGCTACGTTTGAGGCAAAATTGAATACATGAATTTCCCAGAAAATCTGAAGTACTCCAAGGACCACGAATGGGTTCGGGTAGAAGGCA
The DNA here is from genome assembly GCA_964391495.1 of uncultured Flavobacteriales bacterium. GTDB lineage: Bacteria > Bacteroidota > Bacteroidia > AKYH767-A > 2013-40CM-41-45 > JADKJP01. Next base: position 8,366 of record CAYMMN010000124.1, read on the forward strand.
ACCAGGCCGTAGTTGGTATCACTGATTTCGCTCAAAGCGAATTGGGTGATATCGTATATGTTGAGATTGAAACTGAGGGCGAAACGCTTGAAAAAGAATCGGTTTTCGGTACAGTAGAAGCAGTGAAAACGGTATCGGATCTGTTTATGCCTGTTAGCGGTAAAGTATTGGCTGTGAATGCAGAACTCACTACAAAGCCGGAATCAGTAAACAAAGACCCATATCAGGTAGGTTGGATGGTACGCATCGAAATGAGCGATCCTTCACAAGTCGACCAGCTTCTCAACGCGGCTGATTATATGAAATTGATTGGCGTAGGTGCCTGATCAAAACCAACAACATGTTTTTTCGTGTTCATTTGCCCACCCTCGCGTGGGCAATTTTTATTCTGATCATTTGTG
>CAYMMN010000125.1:0-8759 GCA_964391495.1 uncultured Flavobacteriales bacterium
TGAGTGTATTTGTTGCAGGTACCTTTACCATATTTTCAGGCAAACTTCCGGCGGGGTCCATTCTTACGGTATCAATTTCTTTTGCCAGTTTGCCGTAAGCAAAGGGTCCGGCAAAACGTATAGTTTCATAACCGGGCTTTCGAAATTCAATACGCAAATATCCGCGCGGAAATTTCACATCCAAGAGAGGTGTAATGCCTGCCCTTCTCCATGAGGTATCGGTACTGGAATATTCTTTCCAGAATACTCCTGCACCTGAGGGTTCAGTATAGACAGAAACCGGAGTGGATATGATTGGCCAAAGTTTGATCAGAGCAGAATCCTCAGGAATATATTTTTCAGCCTCGAGAGCCATATCAAGAGCCTGTGCCGGAGGTCGAAAATTCTCTTCCGCCAGTTTTTGTATGGAAGGAATTAAAACATTCCTCGCATGCTGCTTTTTCAAATAGGGAGGAATAAAAATCAAAGCGGAGATCAGTACTAAGAGTAGTGGTATGAGTGGTTTGGCAATGCTTTTCAGGCGTTCTTTTCCCGACACTTGCTTTTTATATTTAACAGCCTTCCCTTCGAGTGTTTTATTTAAAGGGAACTGAAGGCCGGTATTCGCTATGGCAAAAATTTAAACCGGTTCAGGAACATTCTTTAATAAATATTTTCCGAGAGAAGCGGTTTGAATGTCTTTCTGATTTTTTATTTCGTCATTTACTTTTTCTGAAATTAAAATACTGCCACTCACTGCCAGTGATTCAATTCGAGAAGCGATATTCACACCATCGCCATGGATGTCGCCTTCGCTAAAAACAATATCTGCCTGGTGAATTCCGATTCGCAGAGGAACATATTGCTCCTCATGCATTGTAAGTTGAATAGCTACAGCCGCCCTTATGGATTCGATTGCACTATCGAAACTGCAAAGTGCTCCATCGCCGGAGAGTTTTATAATCTTTCCCTTGTGCTGCCTTACTTCTGCTTCCAGTTTTTTAATAAGTTTTTCACGCATCCGGGTTGCACGAAGTTCATCGCTGTGCATGATTGCAGTATAGCCTTCAATATCAGCAAAGAGAATCGCGGCAAGTTGACGGGTAGAAGACATGAAACAGAAAGTGTTGGAAAAATAAATTTCGGGAATTAATTAAATACCTCTCAGGAGTTCTGCTAATTTAAAGTATTTTTTCTATTGCGGAAGTTTCAAGTGTTGATCTTTATTTTGCAATACTTCGAAGAGACGACATCGATTTTTTGAGTGGTTGATGAGTTGAGCTACAGTTTATCATGAAAGTGTTTAACTCATGGAACCGATGGTGGATAATAATCAAGGAACCTTAAGGCTGCGGATGGAGGTCAGTCGAAGCACATGCTGATTAGATTTCAGAAAAGAAGCTTAATAAGACTAATTTTCATTAATGACATGAGCCCTCAAGGATTTTTCGGAATACTTTGTTAAAAATGGATTAATTTTTTTGTGAGATTAAAATCATTTCCGGATATCCGAATATAAAAGCAACCGGGAGGAAGACCTTTCAGGTCCTGATGGAAATTAAAATTATTTACTTCAGAATTTATGAGACAGTTTCCATCCACTGAAAAAACCTGTAAATTATTTACAAAGTTGCTGCATTCAATATTCAATGAATTGGTAGCAGGGGATGGGTATAAATTTAGTATTGGTTCTGATTTGACATATTGTTGTCCTGTAGAAAAGGTATTAATAATTACAGCCTGATGTCGAATCAAAGTATCCGAATTCACTCCATCACTTGTCACCAGAATTACATCGTAATCGCCTTCTGTATCATAATAAATGTTTTGAGGGTTTGCAGAAGTATCGGTTGAAGGCATTCCTCCTGGAAATGACCAGGAATAACTTGTCGCATTTTTTGAGCGATTGATAAAGTTTACATATGAACCTGTTGGGTTGATAACCCGACTGGCAGAGAAGTTTGAATGTGGCCCAGGCAATCCATCATTGAGGTAAACAACATTGGCCGAAAGATTTGGTTGTACAAACATTGCGATACCTCCAATGTACAAATCTCCCGTATATTCAGCCATTGCTTCCACCCATCCTTGAACACCATTGTATGGCGTGTTCCAGCCTGATGAATCATATACTGATAGATATTGACATCCAGCACAAAAAGCACCCTGATACCATCCACCAACATATAGTTTATTATTGTATTCAAGGATCGAATAAATCGGATCCATTAAACTCCCGGTCGGATCCAAAGACACCCAACCGGAAGAATTATATTGGTATAAATTAATGTTAGTCCAGTCAGCCGCATACAAATTTCCATTATGATCTGTTCCGAAACAATTGAATTGAAACCCGGGACAAAGTGGGTCATCAGCCCAGTCGTTCCCGTCCCAAAAGGCAAATGGAGCATCGATGATTGTTGATGAGTTTGTAAAATTGAGAAAGCCGCCTGCATACATTGTATCATGATGATTCATTAATCCCAAAACATCTCCATAGATTTCACCCAATCCTGAAGGATTTCCAAAAGCACTCCAGGTTGAGCCATCCCATTTGGCAATTGTATTGATGGGACGAAAGAAAGAACCACCCGCGTACAATGAACCGTTCATCACTGTCAAGAACATGATCGGTTCCATAAATCCATTTATATCGGAAAATTTAACAGTATCTACAGCATGCCACGAATTTCCATCCCATCTAGCCAGACAATGTGCAGGAACACCGGCAATATCTCCAAAAGCTCCACCAGCATAAAGCTCACCATTGAAAACTGCCAATGAGAAAATGCCTTTACCAATTCCACTTGCAGCACTCAACTCACTGGTATCAAGAGAATGTGCAACAATGGACCAGTGTTGGTTGTCCCATTTGGCAACATAATAAGAGCTCGTGTTGGGGCCATCCAAACCGGCAACATACAATTCGCCATTGTATTCTGCCATTGTTCTTACAATTGCCATTCCGGGCACACCCGTATCAACGGATGCAATTAGTTGAGCACTTGAGTCGTGATATGAAATAGAAAGTAATACAAGCATATAGCTGAAAAGTAACCTGGAATTTAATTTCATCATGACGATTGTTTTATAATTATCATTTAGCAAAGTTCACTGGAATAATTAGCTGTAATCTAAAAATAATTATAAAATTACAAATAAAAAATTATACAACGATTAATTTCGAATGTAGTTTTGAATATTTGGATTGGATTATTTTCCTATTAAACTAAAAACTAACAACTAACAACTAACAACCAACAACTATTTACATCTCCTCCAGCCTTTTCAAAAACTCATCCTTCCGGCGTGTTGATACGTCGATAGAAGTACCATCGGTGAGGATGACCATTCCGCCCTTGCCGGCGCTGTAACCTTTGACATAATTCAGGTTGACAAGATGTGAGTTGTGAACACGAAAAAAATTATAATCACTGAGCAGCTCATCAAACTCTTTCAATGTTTTTGTGACAATGATTTTTGTTTTGTTTTGTAGAAATAAATAAGTGTAATTGACGTCGCTTTGGCAACGCACAATATCACTCACGGAAATAATTTCTTTTCCATTGGACACCGGAATGCAAATTTTCTTAGCCGGGGCCTGAAGATTTTTTAAATTATAAAATAGCGAGTCAAGTTTTTGACTTTGCTCTTGTGTTTTTTGTTTTGATTTTACTTTTTCAATCGCATTTGCCAGATCGTCAGTATCTACTGGTTTGAGGAGGTAATCAACCGCGCTGAATTTAAATGCTTTCACCGCGAATCCGTCATGAGCCGTTGTAAATATTACTTCGTAATTATATTCACTTGTTGATTGCATCAGATCAAAACCGGTTTGATCATGAATCTGGATATCAAGAAATACCAATTCCGGTCTATGTTTTTTGATTGCTGAAATGCCTTGTTCCACGGAATTACAACGATCCAAAACCCGGATTGTATCACTATAATTGTTGTTGAGCAACATCGAAAGGCGGTCGATGCAATGTTGTTCATCGTCTATAATTAAAGCCTGGATCATTTCTTAATCATTGTTAATGTAAGGTAATCGAATTTCCGCACGAAATCCCTGTTCCAGATCGGTTAGATATACAGAGGCTTTGGCGTCTGTCAGTTTGTTAAGCAAATTGATTCTTTCTTTTGTTATTCCCATACCCATGGATTTTTTCTTGCTTGAAGATTCCTGTGATTTGAAATTCTCCGAAGCTTTTCTCCCGACCCCGTCATCTTCTATCATGCACAGCAGCATATCTTTGTCCTTACGGATGCTGAGTGTGATTTTTCCCTTATCATTTTTTGGAGAGATGCCATGCCAGATGCTGTTTTCGATAAAGGGTTGTAAAATAAGGGGAGGCATATAGGTGTTTTCCGGATCGATTTCGGGGTCGATGTGTACGGTATAACTGAATTTGTCTTGCATTCGCATGGCTTCGAGTTTCATGTACAATTCCAGAGCCTTCAAATCTTCTGCAATGGTGATTTCTTTTTTCTCCGAATACTCCAGGATCATCCGCATAAGTTTGGCGAATTTAATGGTGAAATAGTCGGCGGTTTGAATATTGTTTTGCGTGATGTAATTGCTGATAGAATTGAGTGAATTGAAAATAAAATGCGGATTCATCTGAGCACGCAATGCTTTCATTTCAGTCTCGGCAACCTCAGCTTTCAATTCGGCATTGGTTTGCTTTTCTTCAGCATCTCTGCGGCGTTTATAGAGAATGAAGCCGCCTGTACCTGCTAATAATAACAAGGCTCCGCCAGCGGTCATTAATCCGTTTATTTTAACCTGGCTTTGTAATTCCGCCGCTGCAATAGCCTGTTCTTTTTCGTGTTCCGATTTGAGCAGGGATTCTTTTGTATCGTATTCGTATTTCGATTGCAGAGCTCCTATATTTAGAAGATGTTCAGTACTCAGAATACTATCATGCAGCTGGTTTGATCTTGTAAGAGCATGGTAAGCACTCTCATAATCACCGGCATGTTTATAAATGGTATTTAAAGTTTGCCATGAATCCAGCTGGTTGTCGGGATCTTCCAGTTCTTCAGCGATTTTCAAGCCCTGTAAGGCAAGAGATGCGGCTTTCTTATAACGGGTTTCCGGGTTGATATGATTTCGAATGAGAAAGGAAGCCGGTGCTTCGTCAAGAATACTCGCTAAATTGTTCAGCACGATGCTGAGATCATTTCGGTCTCCTGATTCCCTCAACATGGATTCACATTTCTGAAAATAAAAATAAGAAGAATCATAATTGTTGATTCGTGAATATAGTACACCTATATTGATGAGTGTTTTTCTATACCCTCGCTTGTCTCCGATACTTTGTGAAATTTGCCTCGACTCATGGTAATATCGTACCGCTTCTTCGGTCCTGTTCATTTCATCAAGAGTATTGGCCATAGTCATATAACCAGCAGCGAGCTTTTTTTTATTTTGCAACCTTTGAGAGTACTCTACTGATTTTTGAGCATACTTTAATGAAGTCGGGTAGTCAGGGAGATTTCGGTAAAGAATGCTGATATTGGTATAGATGTCCATCAGCGTAACAGAATCTTTCAGATTTTCCGCGGCATTGGCTGCATCAAAGAGGCAGCTTAATGCCCTGTTATAATCAGCGATTGTTTTATAAACACTACTCTCATTATTTCGAATTGTATACAACCTGACTGCATCATTTTCGGAAGATGATTTAATGATCTTCACTGCTTCTTCAAAGGCTGCGATGGATTCATTGTAATTGGCAATGTTCAACATAGAATTGCCCAGATTGTTGTATATGTTTACAAGAAACTTTTGTTCACCGATTTCTTTGCAAATCTGAATTGCTTTGGTGTACACGACAATTGCATTTGAATCTTGTTCCAGGTTTTTGTAATTCAAACCCTGAAGCATATAGCATTTAGCTGTTTTTAGTTTTTCATCAAGTTTTGATGCCAGATTCAATGCCTGACTTGAATAAAGCAAGCCCTGTTCGGGATCAATGTCAAGTAAATTATAACCAAGATTGAATAGAACCTGAAGTCTCAGTGTGTCATCCTGAGGATGTTTTTTCAATTCCTGAAGTAAGGAATCTATGGGATCCGCATTGGATTGAAAGCAACGGATAAATAGGAATAGAAAAAGTAGAATTCGAGACATTGTTTTGTGAATAATCCAAATATATGTAAAAAAACAAGGAAAACAGGCAAACGAATTTCAGGCGGAAGTTGACGAATAATAAATGGAAGTGGGCACTTAATCAATTCCGATAGGAAAGAGGTGGCATGAGAATGTATGTTTGAATCATCAAATTCTTAAAAACAATTTAAAAAACCAACATCATGAACTTCAATCTTCTTCACCTCCAACGCAAATTCACTGTGCTTTGCTCAGCTGCCGGTGTTGTTTCCATCTTTCTTCCCTGGGTTTCTGTTTCCGGGGGATTTATCAATGTTTCTCTGAATGGTTTCCGGGGATTCGGAATTGTAGCATTCATCGCCTATGGATTGGCGGTATTATTTTCAGTCCTTGGCAATCAGCAGGAAAGGCTTGATAAAAAAATGTGGTTGGCAACATTGGTTTCCGGAACGATTGCTCTGCTGGTGACTATAATTGCTCTGGGCAATAACTCCGCTGATTCGGGACTTGGCTTTATCAAAGCCGAATATGGAATTGGTGTCTGGGTTTCGCTTGCCTCATCTCTGGGATTGATTTTCTTCACCTGGAAATACAAGCATCCTGAGGATAGTTTGAAAGGCAGTCTGGACGAAATAAAAAATTCTTTTTCCGAACCGGTTCAATCATCCTCCATTCCTTCACAAATCAATCCTCTCAATGAACTCGAACGACTGATCACTTTACGTGATTCAGGAAAATTGAGTGCGGAGGAATTTGATCAGATGAAATCAAGAATCATTAAATAATTATTAAATCAGTTTTAAACGATTATACCATGAAAACAAATCTCAAATTTAAATCACTGTTATTTGCCTTATTTCTTGCGCTCAGTTTCATCTCTTGTACAAAGGATCCGATGGATAAAATGATGGATTCCTATGAAAATCTACTCAGCAACTGGGAATCGAAAACCTCCGGAAAGGGCCTGCAAATGAATCAAATGATGGAATTGCAGCAAGACATCATAAAAATGAACCTGGATCCAAATGCTATACGAGGAATGATGACGATGGATCAAAGTAAAATCTCGGAGAAGCAGAAAGAAAGAGCGATGGAATTGGGAAAACGATTTCAGAAATTGATTATGCCCTGAAATATAATGTGGAAAAATATTAACATTGAAAGTTACATATTGTAAATTATTTTATATTGCAGGTGTTAATATTCTTCTTTATCGTAATTCTCATTATAGAAACTCTGGTTTATTCAAGATCAAATAAAATTATTTCCTTCAGAACTGCATTTAGATAAAAGCGGAATTCTTGCATCAAAATTTGGAATATTTAATTCCAAAGGAGACAAATGAATAACCGGTCTCAAATTAGCAGATGCTATTCATTCGTTTGAAAAATTAATACTTTATTGGAGCCATTCATCAATCTCTACCTTTTGAAACTAATTATAACTAACCACAACAACAATACATAAGCACCATGAAAAATTTAAAATTAATTTTTACCATGTTTATAGGCTTTTTCTTAATGGAGTCTACAGCACATGCACAAGCAACCGTCATTAACATGTCCAACGGAACAGACACGACTTGTTTCGCTCAGTTTTATGATAGTGATAGCCTTAATGGAAATTATTGTGATAATGAAAATTTTACACTGACAATTCATCCGCAGACACCCGGGTCTAAACTGCGTGTTACGTTTCATCAGTTTAATACAGCTGCCGGAGATATTCTTCGAATTTATGATGGAAATAGTGTCGCGGCACAACCGATAGTTGATCTTCAAGGAAGTGCTAATTATGGTAGCATTACTTCTACTGCGACTGATGGTAGTCTTACCTTCAATTTTACGAGCACAAATGGAGGTAATGCCACCGGATGGTATGCATCTGTTACTTGTGTTGACGCGGCAACCCCGGGTGCCCCGGAGGATATTACGATGATTGCTCCGGCTACTTACACAGTTTGTGGAGGGAAGTTCTTTGATAATGGAGGACCATTAGCAAATTACTCTGACAACCAGACAACCACTGTTACTCTCATACCATCTGACCCAAATAAAAAACTGAGTGTTACTTTTAACCGTTTTCATACGAATGTCGATGATTTCTTGTACGTATATAATGGGAATAACTCATCGGCAACACAAATTGCCCGTCTTTCTGGTTGGAACTACGGAACCATAACTTCGAGTGCACCTGACGGTTCATTGACATTTCAATTTACTTCGACAAATGGTGGAAATACGGATGGATGGGAAGCGACCATTTCTACGAATTATATACCGGATGATCTGACGATGCTCAGTGATGGAGAGTACATAGTGAGTTCAGCCCGTTTTACTGATAATGGCGGACCGGAATATAATTATAGCGATAATTTGGATCGGACTCTTGTGCTTCATCCCGCGGAATTTGGTCAAAAACTAAGTGTCACTTTTCATGATCTTTCACTAAGTGCCGGCGATGAGTTATTGGTATATAATGGTTCTACAACTGCCAACTTATTGGGGTCGCTCAAAGGAGACATGATTGGAACGATTACCTCGACAGCATCTGACGGCTCTTTGACTTTTGAATTTATTTCCAATACAGGAGGTAATTCAAGCGGTTGGCATGCATCCATCACCACGAATCTGAAACGGCACGTTGTTTTGGTCTACAAAGTAAT
>CAYMMN010000126.1:0-8754 GCA_964391495.1 uncultured Flavobacteriales bacterium
CATCTTTGTTTCCTGGACACCATACAGCGGTTGCCCAGTGAGCAGTTATGAAATCTATCGCTATGAAAGTGGTGAAGCTCCTCAATATCTCGCGACAGTACCACCGGACTCACTGAACTATACAGATACAACTTTTGATTGCCCTCATCCATATTCATACAGAATCAAAGCAACGGATTTGTGTGGAACATCCTATATCTCATATAGCGATACTTCCATGACCATTCCATTGAACACACTTGCAAATCAGATTGTGGATGTTGTAAGGTCTACAGTTGTGGACAATCAGTTTGTACTCACTGAGTGGAAAGAACCTGTTGTTCATCCTGAAAAGGTTGCTCAATTTGATATCTATCGTTCAACCGACAATACTAATTTCAATTATATCGCAACCGTTCCTTCTGTGCAAACAGATTACGCGGATTACGGGGCTGACGTACAAAACTATCATTACTTCTATAAAATCCTGGTCATCAACACCTGTGATATCACAGAAGATTTAAGTCCGATTACTTCTACTGTTCTCCTGAAAGGTGAAATGAACGAAGGCAGACAAGTTCACCTGGAATGGTCTCCTTACAAAGGATGGGAACAAGGTGTTGAATATTATATTCTTGAAAAGATGGACGAGAACGGCCACTGGCAACTTCTGAAACAGGTTGATGGCAGTAGTCTACAGTACGATTACCAGGAATAAATTCAAACACCACCTATGACATTGATCGTACTCACAACGTACATCTACAGAACATTTTTTAAATACAGATATTTCAAGGTACTAAAAGCAACAATGAAAAAAATGCTTTTAACTGCCGATGGAACAAAAGTCGTATATCAGATTCAGGTGGAAACAAAAAAATCCTCGGACGAACTGATTTTCGAGGAAGTCTGGATTGATGAAAAGAGATTTAAAGTCCACCTGAGTGACGAAAAGCGTTCACTTGTTTCAGCATTTGATAACAAACAAATTGTAAACCTGAACATTTCGGAAGTTCCGGTGGAAAAAGACCAGTCTGACAGGCCTAAAGAACTTATCAAAAGCAAAGCTCTGGTAAGTTACAGCATTGGGAATAAGAGGAAATTCATGTCGATCCGGAAATTTGAGGAAAACGATGAAAACTCATCAATTCCTGAATAAGATTTTAAGAAAATATATATTAATTTAGGGCTGCATATGCGGCCCTTTTTTATTCTCTCCATTCTTGCTTTTTATGTCCTGTTTCAGTTTTGCTGGTGGGCATATCTCCTCGTTGATCTCAATAACGAAGTCTATGAACACCGGATCGAAAACGTTCAGTTGAAGGCCCGGACACCGGATGAATCGAGAGAAGCCATCGCTGATCTTGAAAAAAAGAATACCCAAAGGCGATGGATGGTGATTGGAGAAGGAAGTGTTTTTTTTGCTTTGCTTACCTGGGGAAGCATTCTTACTGCCCGTTCAATCCGCAAGGAAATGGCCCTTGCAAGGCAACAAAAGAATTTCCTGCTTTCCATCACTCATGAATTTAAATCCCCTCTGGCTTCAATCAAATTATATTTACAAACTATCCTCCGTCACGATCTTGAAAAGGAAAAGGAAAAATCCTTTATCAACAGCGCGATCAATGACACGGAAAGACTAAACAACCTTGTTGAAAATGCACTGCTTGCAAATCTGATTGACCACAACGGTTATTCTTTTGCAATGGAAGACATGAACTTTTCCGCTCTGATGCGATTGCACATTCAAAAACTGCAAAATGTACCTGATCCGCCAAAATTTGAAACACATATTGAGGAAGGATTACATATCCAGGGTGATAAAAACGCTTTGATTCTCATGATCTCCAACCTCATTGAGAATGCCTGGAAATACTCTCCAAAGGAAACGCCCCTGGGAATTGATTTGAAAAAGGATGGCAAAAAAATAGTCCTGTGTATTCTTGATAAAGGCCCGGGTATCCCGGATTCTGAAAAAGACAAAATCTTTAAAAAATTTTACAGACTGGGAAACGAAGAAACCCGTAAAACAAAGGGTACCGGTTTGGGCTTATTTATTGTCAAATATATTGCTCAGGGTCACAATGGTCAGATTTCCGTACACGATAATAAGCCTCACGGAACAATATTCTGTATCCAATTCCCGGCATTTTCCTGACCAGAATTTTCTCATAAAAGCTCCATTTTCCTAAGTTATTCCCTCTGGAAATTCGACCAAAACGCGCCGACAATTCCCGGAAACCTGCTGAATCATCCCTTAAAAGCAAATGTCATAAATCATATTTCAGGAACAGGTACTTCCCGACTGATTTTCGTAAATTTGCAGCCTGTTTATCCCTTAAGAATATTTCCTGAGAGATCAGTTGAGAAATGTTTACCTTATCTATTTGCAAATGAAAAAAAAGGTAGTGCTCATCATTATGGACGGCTGGGGAAAAGGTCCTCAGACAAATGCAAACGCGATTTATAAAGCGCAGACTCCTTTTATTAATTCCCTGTTTGCAAACGTTCCCAATTCCGAATTGCTCACATCAGGAGAAAATGTCGGTCTCCCCGATGGACAAATGGGAAACTCAGAAGTCGGACACCTGAACATAGGCGCTGGTCGCGTTGTATATCAGGATCTGGTGAAAGTAAACCTTGCTATCAAGGATAAGTCACTACACACACACCCAGTACTTCTGGACATGCTCAACTATGTAAAGAAAAACAACAAGAAACTTCATCTGATTGGTTTGGTTTCTGATGGCGGTGTGCATTCGCATATCAATCATCTCAAAGCTTTGTGTGATATCGCAAAAGCGAATCAGGTTGACAACACTTTCATTCATGCATTTATGGATGGACGTGATACGGATCCAAAAAGCGGACTCGCATTTATCAACGAACTGAATCAGCATCTAGCTAAATCAACGGGTAAAATTGCTTCGGTGGTTGGAAGGTATTATGCAATGGACAGAGATAAACGCTGGGAAAGAATTCTATCCGCTTACGATTTACTTGTCTATGGAAAAGGCCATGCTTCGACCGATGCTGCAGCTGCCATACAGGAATCATATGCGGCAGGTGTTACTGATGAATTTATCAAACCAATAGTTATCGTCGATGAACAGAAAAATCCCCTGGCAAAAATTGAACCGGGTGATGCTGTGCTTTGCTTTAACTTCAGAACTGACCGTTGCAGAGAAATTACCATTGCTCTCACCCAAAAAGATTTCCACGAGCAGAACATGCACAAAATGGATCTTTACTATGTGACGATGACGAATTATGATGACACTTTCCAGAATGTAAAGATCATTTACGACAAGGATAATTTAAAAAATACTCTCGGCGAAATTGTAGCGAACGCAGGGAAAGCACAGATCCGTATCGCTGAAACAGAAAAATATCCACACGTTACTTTCTTTTTCTCCGGAGGACGTGAAGAACCTTTCACAGGTGAAAACAGGATCATGATTCCATCGCCCAAAGTAGCCACCTATGATCTTCAACCTGAAATGAGTGCTAAAGCAGTGACTGATGCGATTTGCGCGGAGCTTGAAAAAGGCACACCGGATTTCGTGTGTCTGAATTTCGCGAATGCCGATATGGTTGGTCATACAGGTGATTTCAATGCCGTAATCAAAGCTGTTGAAACGGTTGACTCCTGCGTAAAACATGTCGTTGAAACAGGACAAAAGAACGGATATTCATTTCTGATCACAGCGGATCATGGAAACGCGGATTACATGATCAATGAAGATGGCTCTCCGAATACAGCTCACACTACGAATCCTGTTCCTCTGTTTCTTATTGATAAAGATTTCCGAAACATCAGTGATGGTCGTTTGTCGGATCTGGCACCAACCATCCTGACCATGATGGGCCTGAATATTCCTGAAGAAATGACCGGCAAAGTTCTTGTAGGAGAGAAAGAAACAGCGACTATTTAATTTCCGGAAATTGATACTCATCTTTATGCGCCGTATGCGCCGTGCGGGAATTACAATTTTTCCTTTTATTCTGATTGATCAGCGATTCCGGACAGACATCGTACTTCTGAATCATGAAAAGATACACATCCGTCAACAGTTGGAATTGCTTGTGCTCCCCTTCTATTTTTTGTATGCAGGAAATTATTTGATCAATCTCATTCGCTATAGAAATCACCACAAAGCATACAGGAATATTATTTTTGAAAAGGAAGCGTACAGTCATGAATCAAACCTTTCCTATCTTGGAAAAAGAAAACTATTTGCATTTTTGACCTTGCGTTAACATGGTTCAGGTTCAGGTTTATTTTTACAGGTAACAATATTTTGTCACCGCTTTTAAATCTATCCCGATTTGATATACCTTTGAAACATCAATCACTTAAATACTTAATCCCGGCCTATGACAACGAAAGAATATATTCAGTCAAATGAAAAAAGATTTCTTGACGAACTTTTTGAATTGCTACGCATTCCTTCTGTAAGTGCGGATAGCAAATACGCGAAGGATGTAGCAAAAGCTGCTGATTTTATAAAAGAAAAATTACTGTCTGCCGGAGCAGATTTGGTTGAAGTATGCCCAACCAAAGGCCATCCGATAGTTTATGGAGAGAAGATGGTAGATCCGAAGCTGCCAACAGTTATCGTCTACGGACATTATGATGTTCAACCCGCTGATCCGATGAACCTCTGGGAAACTCCACCCTTTGAGCCGGTCATCCGTGATGGAAAAATTTACGCGCGAGGATCCTGTGATGACAAAGGACAGGTTTACATGCATGTGAAAGCTTTTGAGCTCATGATGCAAACAAAAACACTTTCATGCAATGTAAAGTTCATGATTGAAGGAGAAGAAGAAGTCGGTTCGAGCAACCTTGGACAATGGGTCCGGGATAACAAAAGCCGTCTGAAAGGTGATGTTATTCTTATTAGCGACACTTCCATTCTTGCGAACGACCTGCCTTCATTGGAAGTTGGTTTACGCGGACTGAGTTATGTTGAAGTCGAGGTTACAGGTCCGAATCGTGATTTGCATTCCGGAGTCTATGGTGGAGCTGTTGCCAATCCTATCACCATTTTATGTGAGATGATTGCTTCTATGAAAGATAAAAACAATCACATCACCATACCCGGTTTTTACGATACTGTGCTTGAACTTACTGCAGCTGAAAGAGCGGAATTAAACAAAACGCCATTTGATTTGGATGAATACAAAAAAGATCTCGGCATAGACGAAATTCATGGCGAAACAGGTTTCACCACTCTGGAACGCACAGGCATTCGTCCCACGCTTGAGTTGAATGGAATCTGGGGAGGTTACACAGGTGAAGGATCCAAAACTGTTCTTCCTTCCAAAGCCTTCGCGAAAATCAGTATGCGTCTTGTGCCTAATCAATCCAATGAAAAAATTACGGAATTGTTCAGCAAGCATTTTAAAAACATTGCACCAAAATCTGTAAAAGTTGAAGTAAGGCCTCATCATGGTGGAGAACCTGTTGTGACACCTACAGATTCTGTCGCTTACAAAGCGGCAAGCATGGCAATGGAAAAAACTTTTGGCAAGAAGCCGATTCCTACCCGCGGTGGCGGAAGTATTCCGATTGTTGCTTTATTTGAAAAAGAACTCGGATTGAAGTCTGTACTCATGGGCTTCGGTCTTGACAGCGATTTGATTCATTCTCCGAATGAACATTACGGTGTCTTTAATTTCCTGAAAGGAATTGAAACAATTCCATTGTTCTTTGAGAACTTTGCAGCGCTGAGCAAAAAATAAAATCACTTTCATAAAAAAAACTCCCGTAATACTTACGGGAGTTTATTTTTTGCAAATATTTTCGATTAACTTTTCTTGTTAATGAGATATACTCCACCTAGAATTCCTCCAAGACCTGCAAGATGCAGATAACCGAGAGATTCATTATCTGCCAGTCCCCAGATGGTGGCAACAATTGGAATCAGATAGGTTA
The DNA here is from genome assembly GCA_964391495.1 of uncultured Flavobacteriales bacterium. Lineage (GTDB taxonomy): Bacteria > Bacteroidota > Bacteroidia > AKYH767-A > 2013-40CM-41-45 > JADKJP01. The sequence goes on from CAYMMN010000126.1 coordinate 5,921, forward strand.
CAGAGGATGCCACCAATGCACCGGAAATTTTAATGAGCTGATTGAATAATACTGTTGACAAAGCAGTACTCAACAAACCGAGAAGCACAACACACATCAAACTGAAGCCGGCACCGGGAACAGTTTGTGTCCTGACAATAAAATCAGTACTGAACAAATATATCCCCATTGGAATTCCAACAATGAGAAGTGCAAAACCGGTATTGTTTATTGAACCAATGGTAGACAAGTGTGTTCGAATGATATTTACACTTAGCGCGTAGCAGACCGTTGCAGCGACAATGATCCATGCATAATTCGGATTGCCTTCTATCGCTCCTCCAGTTCTTCCAAAAATCAGAAGCATCGCTCCAAGCAAGCCGATGAACAATCCACTGATCCTGCTTCTCCCCGCTTTCATTCCAAAAAACAACATTCCTGCGATGAGCGTGAATATTGGTGTGAGTGAATTAATCATTCCTGCCACCGCACTGCTGATGTTTGTTTCCGCTAAAGGAAAAAGGACCGCAGGAATTCCATTGCCAAGCAATCCGGTTGCAGCGAGATATTTCCATTTCCCTGACTCAATTTTCCCGAACGAACGAAATACAAAAGGAATCAATGCCAGCGCTGAAACGAAAATGCGTAAAGCACCGACTTGTCCGGGTGTATATACTTCAATTCCTCGTTTGATCAGGATGAATGAACTCCCCCAGATCACGGCGAGAATAGTTATCAGAATATATGCTTTGTTTTTGGGAGAATCCGTCATACAAATTCAACAGTCAAATGAACAGACTTAAGTGTACCACTAAAATTATTTGCTACGTTTTTTCTTTTCATGAAAAGCTCCCTGATAAGCCGGGTTGTCTTTTCTTCTTTGCATGTCCACTTCACGAAGAATAGCCTGTCGTTCTTCATAAGGTGTTTCTGTAATTTCAATATGTTCGGGCATGATCTGAACAGGAATTTTCTGTCCGATCAGCTTTTGAATTTTCTTCAAATGATATTCATCGTTCGGAGCGCAAAAAGTAATGGAATCACCGGTACGAAAAGCTCGGCCGGTGCGACCAATACGATGTATGTAATCTTCGTACACCAGCGGAACATCAAAATTGATAACATGACTTACTTCTTCAATGTCAATACCTCTTGCAGCAACATCCGTTGTTACCAGGAAACGAACCTGTTCTTCTTTAAAAGCTTTGATAGAATTTAATCTTGTATTCTGATCCTTGTTTCCATGGACAACCCGCACAAATTCATCTCCATATTTTCTTGTCAGATATCTTGACAGATTTGTCGCTGTACTTTTTGTTTTGCAGAAAACAATGACTTTGCGAAAAGAAGGATCTTCGATCAGAAATTCGAGAAGGTTGATTTTTGTTCTAAGGTTTGGAACAAAATATACAACCTGTGAAACAGTTTTCGCTGTTTTAATTTCCGGAGCGATGCGGATTTCAGTAGGAGAAACAAGGAAGTTCTGAGACACTTGTTTTATCTTGTCGTTCCATGTCGCGGTGAATAAAAGATTCTGACGTTTTCGTGGAACTACCTCAAGAATTCTGTCGATTTGATGTTTGAATCCCATATCGAGCAATCGTTCCGCTTCATCCAGAACAAAGATCCGGATATCTTTCAGGTTGAGATGCCCGGGAAGATACAAGTCCATCAAACGTCCCGGTGTGGCTACCAAGATATCAATTCCTTTAGCCAATGCTTCCACTTGTGGTTTAAGCCCCACTCCGCCATAAACGGCCAGAAATCTTAAATCGGTATTTTTCGCGAACATGCGGATATGCTCGGCAACCTGCATCGCCAGTTCACGTGTTGGCACCATGATTAATGCTCTGGGATCAGTTCCCTGGGCAAACTTTACCTTCATCAGCAAAGGCAAGAGATAAGCTGCTGTTTTACCGGTTCCCGTTTGAGCTATACCAAGGATATCGCTACCTCCGAGAATTAAAGGAATCGCTTTTCGCTGAATCGCGGTTGGCGTGTGAAATCCTGCTTCTTCAACCGCAGTGAGCAATTGTTTGTTCAGCTTGAAATCAGAAAATGAAAATTGTTCAGGACTCATTGTGGGTTCAAAGCTACGTGCTTCCACGTGTACTTGTTGAATGAAAAGAAAAAAAATATTCCGGGTAATTGTAAAAAAAAAGCCCTGCACATCATGCGCAGGGCTTTTCACAAAAAAATCAAATTACCAGATTTTAGCACGAATTGAATCCGGACGGTACAATGCGTCACCTTCCTGAATACCAAATGCTTTATAGAATTGCTCGATATTACTCAATGGTCCGTTCACACGGTATTGTGCAGGAGAATGTGGATCAGTAATGATGCGTTGAGCGGCAGCCTCGGGACGGATATTTCCGGCCCAGATCGTCGCGAAACCGAGGAAGAATCTTTGCTCAGGAGTCAATCCGTCAATTTTCTCATTGCCTTGTCCCTGCTTGGTACGTTTGAATGCTTCGTAAGCGATGGTAATTCCACCAAGGTCCGCGATATTTTCACCAAGTGTGAGATTTCCATTCACTGAAAGCGTATCAAGGACTTTGTAACCATTGAACTGATCAATGATCAGCTGAGCTTTTGCTACAAACTTTGCCGAATCTTCAGGCAGCCACCAGCTATTCAGGTTTCCTTTTGAATCAAAGTTACGTCCTTCATCATCGAATCCATGTGTAATCTCGTGACCAATTACAGCACCGATTCCACCGTAGTTAACAGCGTCATCAGCATCTTTATTAAAGAATGGAGGTTGAAGAATCCCGGCAGGGAATACGATCTCATTATTAGAAGGATTGTAATATGCATTCACAGTTTGCGGTGTCATAAACCATTCTTCTTTG
>CAYMMN010000127.1:0-8735 GCA_964391495.1 uncultured Flavobacteriales bacterium
CTCTTGTTTAATTCCCCTCCGGAGCATCCGCATTGTCAATTTTCTTCTCATCACCGCTGCGATAAGTCAGCTTCAGCACCTCCGCTCCGTTCTCGTCATATAAAAACCACTCTCCGTCAGCCAGACCCAGACGATAGTTTCTGATTTCATGAACGCGACCATTATCCCAGTAATAAGTGTGCTTTCCTGTTTCAAGCCCCTCAAGGTATTCTCCTTCAAAAGCTAATTTTCCGTCGCGATAATATTGTTTCCAGATGCCGTCTTCTTTGCCATCAACAAATTTTCCTTCCGCGACATATTCACCAATACTGTATTTCCAGTCTCCGTCTTGTTTGCCATCAACATAATTTCCTTCCGTCAATACCGTTCCGTCATCATCATATTCTTTCATCAAACCATTTTCTTTTCCGTTGGTATAGGTTTCTTCTCTGCGAATCTGCCCGTTAGGATAATACCACTTCCAGGGACCATTGGGTTTTCCTTTCAGATAAGCGCCAACCTGTTCCATCGAATCGTTTTCAAATGAAAACTTCCAGATGCCCTCTCTTTTTCCGTCAACATACATTCCTATGCTTCGGATTTTTCCGCTTTCATAAAATTCTTTCCACTCTCCCTGCTCACGTCCCTGATTATCCATCTTTCCCTGTCTGAGCAAACGGCCTCCGGAAAAAACTTTCGCGCTGTCAATATTTCCATCCTCATCATACTGACGGAAAACTCCTTCTGGTATTCCTTTCTTAAATGTTCCTACAATCTTCGTTGCGCCAGTTGGGTAATAATTTCGTTTTACTTCAAACTTATCTTTCTCCTCTGCTTCTTTTACAACAAGCTCGCCCATTCGGTATTCTTCTTTTTTCAATACTCTTCCATCCATTGAATATTCTTTAAATATTCCGTCTTTCTTATCGTCTTTGTAAGTACCATCAGCTTTGAGCTGGTCGGAATCATAAAACTCCTTGTAGATACCCTGCTTCATTCCCAACTTATCCGTACGGTTAATCTTTTCTTCTTTTTGATAAAAACCATTTCTATAATAAGTCACCGTAATAAGAGTGCCGTCATCCCTGTATTCCCTGGCCATTCCGTTTTCAACTCCATTGACAAACGGAATAACCTTTATCAATTTTCCATTCACATTGTAATACTTCGAAACACCCTGACGAATACTCATCGAATCAATTTCTTCCGATTGAATATTTCCGTTATCGTAATATGTTTTTTGAACACCGTGTTTTAAACCATCCTTGTAATTATATTCAGCAGTCAGCACCGATGAATCGTTGTAGAATTTCCAAAGACTGTCAAGTTTAAAATTTACACGGTTTCCTTCTGATTTCAAATGGCCACTTTCATAATAACTTTTCCAGTAGCCATCCGGTTTTCCGTTTTTCAAAGTTCCTTCACTTGACTTTATTCCTCCGGGATAATAAAATGTGTTGAATCCGTCAGGGTTTATTTTTTGATTATCCTGTGCGATGGATGATAAAACCAAACACATAAAAAAACAGAAAAGAAAAAAGATTCTGGAAAGCATACAATTGATAAGAATTGGTTTATAAACCATGTTGTTTAGAAATTTCTAACATCCGCTGAATCGGCAACAAAGCTTTCACACGAATATCTTCCGGTAATATCAGTTCAGGTACTTCATACTTTAAACAAATATACAATTTCTCCAGTGTGTTCAGTTTCATGTGCGGACAATCATTACATGCACAGGAATTGTTCGGTGGAGCCGGGATAAATGTTTTTTCCGGAGAAGATTTCGCCATCTGGTGTAAAATACCCGTTTCCGTTCCAACAATAAATTCAGTATCCGGTGATTTTACAGTGTAATTTAACAATGCGGTTGTTGATCCGATAAAATCTGCAAGCGCAAGCACATTAGGTTCACATTCCGGATGAGCAATAAATTTCGCGTTGGGATGTTTCGCTTTAAGTTTCGTAATTTTTTCGAGAGAGAAAATTTCATGAACCATACATGTTCCATCCCACAAAACCATATCTCTTCCTGTTTTCTCCGCGATAAATTTTCCAAGATTTCTGTCAGGTGCAAAAATTATTTTTTTTTCTTTCGGCACACTGTTTACAATCGCAGCCGCGTTGCTTGAAGTGCAGATGATATCACTCATCGCTTTAATTTCCGCGGAACAATTGATATAGGAAATCACAACATGATCCGGATAACGGGCTTTGAAAGCTGCGAAAGGTCCGGGCTGACAAGCATCTGCAAGAGAACAACCTGCACGCAGATCGGGTAACAAAACTTTTTTTCCCGGATTCAGAATTTTGGCGGTTTCCGCCATGAAATGAACTCCGGCGAAAACAATAATTGATGCGTTTGTTTTTTCCGCCTGCTGTGCAAGCCCCAAACTGTCGCCGATGTAATCCGCCACATCCTGGATATCAGCGTCCTGGTAATAATGAGCAAGCAGTATCGCATTTTTTTCTTCCTTGAGTTTTTTTATTTCCGCGAACAAATCTACGGAAGGATCCGGTTCAATATCCAAAAAACCCCTCTGCCCCACTTCAAGCATTTTTTCATTCAACACATTCATAATAATAATAATTTTTTTTTATTAAATCTTAAAATCTACTACTACTATTAGCCTGTTCATACTGTTTGTAATTTTCATCGTTTTACCTTGACTTTGGATTTATACACTAAAACGCCAAGGTTATGAACAGGGTTGTTTATTACAATCTTTTGATTTATAGTTTTATGGATTTGCAATCAACATCTGGTTACTACACTGTCGGTTCATAAGAATCTTTAAAACGAACGTGAACAACATTGACTTTTTTGTCAGTATCTAATTTTTCCCGCTGATACAATTTACTTGCTTTGTGACATTGCTTTCATAAGGGGAATTCAATATGAACAATGCAAGAAAATCTTTTCACCCGCTTTCAACCGATTCTGATCAAGTACACAAAAATACTGTTAATAAATCGTTTTGTAACTACCGTATAAATCAGGACAATAAAAACCGGAAAAGATGACATGTTCATAACAAATTAAGTACTTTTGTTAGAACAAGAGGAAACATTCGCCATGAAAACACCAAGTGTTGCCCTGGGCTGCGATCACGCCGGTTTTGAATACAAGGAATTAATTAAAAAACACCTGACCGGAAAAGGCTTCGTTGTTAAGGATTTTGGTACAAATTCTTCAGATTCCGTTGACTACCCCGATTTTGTTCATCCATTATCTACGGCAGTTGAGAATAAGGATCTGGATTTTGGAGTATTGTTTTGTGGTTCAGCGAATGGTGTTGCGATTACTGCGAATAAGCACGCCGGAATAAGAGCCGCTATTGTCTGGAAAAATGAATTAGCATCACTGGCCCGACAACATAACGACGCGAATGTGCTTTGTATCCCTGCGCGTTTTGTTTCATCGGAAGAAGCAAAAAGTTTTGTCGATACTTTTCTCTCTACATCCTTTGAAGGAGGAAGACACGCAAACCGTGTAAATAAAATCCGCTTACCGATATAATTGAATTAACAGAAAAATAAAGTGCAGGCTATACATTTTCTTTTCCGGTATTGCAGCGCACTCTTATTGTTTGCGTCCCCGTATTTTCTTTTGGCTCAGGATCCGGTGGCTGTAGAATATAGTAATCAACTGTCGACGGATTCGGTTTACCATACAATTTCTGTTTTAAGCTCCGATTCACTGGAAGGACGTGAAACCGGTAGACCCGGACAAAAAAAAGCCGCAGCGTTTATTCGGTCCGCTTTTGAACGAAACGGATTACTACCCGGAGTTTTTGGAACGTATGATCAGTTTCATCCGGTGACCGCCAGGAGCTGTGACAACTGTAATGTCGAAGTCAATCAGCAGTTTTTCGTTTTTATGCGCGACTATTTTTATGCTTCAGGTTATTCCGACACCTTGCTGGTAATCGACTCAGTTCATTTTGTCGGATATGGAATATCGGATCCCGCTTACGATGATTATAAAAACCAAAATCTTTTTGGAAAAACAATCATGTTTTGTGACGGAGAACCAAGGAAAAAATCAGGTAAATATTTTCTCACAAAAGATAATACTCAATCCGACTGGTCGAAGGACTGGAAGAAAAAGGTTGACCTCATCTATGAGAAAAAACCAAGACTTGTTTTCATTATCACCGATTCTCTGGAGTCAATTGCGGATTCATTTAATTACAAAACCATTGATCCCGGATTTATGCGTCTGGTGAAAGGCCCGGAAGCAATACCCATCGTGTTCATCACCAAAGCAATGGCTCTTCGGTTTTTCCCCGAAACCAATGACGACATGCTTTCAGAGGCTATTTCCAAAATTTCCAGAAAAAGAAAACCGGTTTCACTGGTACAATCTGCGAATGCTGTCATTACAATTTCGAATAACACAGACCGGTTAAAAGGTCAGAATATCATCGCATACATAGAGGGTTATGAGAAAAAGGAAGAAGCGGTTTTTGTAACGGCACATTACGATCATCTTGGCAATCACGATTCACTTATTTATTATGGCGCCGACGACAACGCGAGCGGAACCTCGGCTGTTGTGGAAATGGCAAGGATATTTTCCAAAGCGGCAAAGGAAGGACACAGGCCAAGACGAAGTATTTATTTCATGCTTGTTAGCGGAGAAGAAAAAGGACTTTTGGGCTCCAAATTCTACGTCAAGCGACCTGTTGTGCCGCTTCAAAATACCGTCGTTGATCTGAATACCGATATGATAGGCCGGGTTGACGATAAACACGATTCCATAACAGAAAAAAATTACGTTTATATTATAGGATCCGATAAGCTTAGCTCGGAACTTCATGAAATTAACGAGAGGATTAATAAAAACATTACCCGCCTCCTTTTGGATTACACCTATAACAAGCCGGGCGACCCGAATCGTTTTTATTTCCGGAGCGACCATTACAATTTTGCAAAAAACAACGTCCCCGTTATTTTCTATTTTAATGGGACACATCAGGATTATCATCGGGAAACAGATACCATCGATAAAATCGACACCGGCCTGCTGATTAATCGAGCCCGGCTGGTGTTTTTAACGGCCTGGGAAGTTGCAAACCGAAATGACAGAATCCGTGTCGACACCAAGCCGGAAAAGGAATAAGCGCCAGCATCGAAAGAATTAATCACAACAGAATCAAAATTGATCTAAAATCGTATTTTCGTGACCATGAAAATCCTGCGCATTCTTCCCCTGATTGTCCTTCTTTCAATCACCGCGCACGCTCAGAAGCTGACCAGCGAAGAGCTGTTCAAAGAGTATTTTTTAAATCACGCGGACAGCCTTGATGCAATCGAAGGAATATGGACAGTCTCCACGACTCAGGAGTTTTATAATTATGACACCCTTTACGATGTACAAAAGTTTCCAAAAGCGGCGAAAGTAGCGGTCATTAAAAAAGAAAATAAATACGAGTCCTTCAATCTCACCGGTGAATCCTATGATGTTCAGTTTTCTATTACAGATGTAAAGGGCGTATATCTGTACAGGAACTTTTTCAGAGAGACAAACGAATATTCCAAAACCTCAGCCGTTATCAGTAAAGCGGGAGAAATGGAATACACCTATGAATTTCCCGACGACTACTTAAGGGTAAAATTCGCCGACTCCTATGAAGACGGTACCCGTGTGGTTAATATCCTTAAGTGGACGAAAATATTTCCGGACACCAAGAAAAAATAATCCTTGAGAAACAGAGCCGCCCAAATTCCTTTTCTTTTATCGGGCGGACTTGTCATTTTTTGCCTGCTGTTTTCTTATTCGGCTTTTTCTGCAAACGAGTCAAAATTCTGGGTCACTTTCAGAGATAAAAAAAACACCACATTCGATCCCGATCAATATTTTGTTCAACGGACAATCGAACAAAGATTACGCAAAAATATTCCAATTATTGATACTACAGATTTTCCTGTATCTGAAGAATACCTTGAACAAGTCAGATCTGTCGGCGCCATCCTTCGCTGGCCGAGCAGGTGGCTAAACGGAGTCGCGGTTTATGCAACAGAACAACAAATGGAAAAAATTAAAGCCATGCCGTTTGTTCTGGATGCCGAACCCATGAATAAGCCGGCACAGATTTCCGAAAACAAGACCCGGGTCTTAAAAAATGAAATTGTTCCGCTTTTGAAATTTCAGACATCCAGAATGCAGGGAGAATTATTTCAAAAGGAAAAGCTTGACGGCAAAGGAATTCGCATAGCTGTTTTTGATGCAGGCTTCCCCGGTGTCGATAAAAATCCCGCATTCAAAAAATTGCGAGACGAGAAACGAATTGTCGCGACCTATGATTTTGTTGCAAAGAAAGAGTCGGTATACGGTCATCACTGGCATGGAACCGCAACACTATCTTGTCTGACCGGAGTCGCGGACAGTTTAAATATCGGACTGGCAACGGGAGCAGAATTCATGCTCGCAAGAACAGAATATTCATTCCGCGAGCCGGAATCAGAAGAAGAGAACTGGCTTGCTGCAGCCGAGTGGGCCGACAAAAATGGAGCGAACATTATCAGCAGTTCCTTGGGTTATACGATGACAAGGTATTTTAATACGGAACTAAATGGCCGCAAAAGTTTGGTCGCCCGTGCCGCAACCATTGCATTTCAAAAAGGCATTCTCGTTCTGAACGCCGCGGGTAATGAAGGTACCAGTGAATGGAAATTTATCGACACACCGTCTGATGCAGACAGCGTCCTTGCAATAGGCGGAATAGATCCCGAAAGCGATTTTCATATTTCATTCAGCTCCTTCGGACCAACAAGCGAAGGAAAACTCAAACCAAATCTTTGCGGACTTGGCAAGGCGGTTGTTATGAAGCCCGGCGGAATAAGCGTTGCTTTTGGCACCTCCTTTTCTACTCCACTTGTCGCTGGTTTTGCCGCTTGTGCCTGGCAATCACATCGTGAATGGACCAACAGGGAGCTTTTTGACGAGCTCCAGAAATCCGGACACCTATATCCCTATTTTGATTATGCCCATGGCTATGGTATCCCACAAGCCTCCGCGTTTTTGCACATTGAAAAATCAAATGACCCTACTTTCGACTTTGTGATTATTAATGATGAAATCAAAGTTATTCTCCGGGAAAAATTCTCATACGCCACAACCGAAGAAGCGCTTGGTTATCCTGTCAAAAGAAACCTGTATTATAAAATAGAAGATGAACTCGGAAGAATGAGGTCATACTCTGTTTTACTTGCTCAGGATAAAGAGGTACTCCGGTTTATGGCAGAGGATTTTCATGCTGGAGATGTGGTAACGGTTCATTTCGAGGGGTACACAAGCTCTTTTGATTTTCCTAAAACAGAAATCCAACAAGATGATCAAATACAAAAATAGTTTCAGGAAAATACTGTTATTCCTGTTCTTGCTGATTGCGTCAACAAGACTGGATGCGCAAACGGTTTTGCTGCACGTTGATCGTGCAAGCGACTCTATACCCTCGAAATTTGGACCCAACCTTCACTCCTATGCATATCCGTATTTTCGATTTGGATTTGTATGTGGCGACAATAACCCGGGTGCAAAAATAAAATACGGCACATCTGTCGCGCTGGCCTTCGGAGCAAGAGTAAAATACAAACTGGGAAAAATATATTCCACCGGATGGGATTTAGGCTTCTATTATCACGCGTTTAAATTGGTTCAGGATTCCGGAAAAATTGTTCCCAACAATTATCAAAATAAAACGGAACGCCTCGACTTTTCTTCCCTCAGAGTCGCCTGGTTCAACCGGATTAATTTCGATCCTTATCGCGGTAACATTCTTGGTCGTTATCTGGATCTTGGTATTGCAGGCGAGTGGAATTATTCGGTAATGAATATTTTGAAGAATGATTTTCCTGACGGAAGTAAAGCAAAGACCGCTATCAAAAAACAACCATATTACACAGACCTGAATGCCTATGCGGAAGCCAAATTCGGAATCAACCGATTTGCGTTTTATGGAACCTATCGTCTCACGGATTTATTCAGGCCCCGATATAATTTTCCGGAATTACCGCCATTGGTTATTGGAATAGAACTGGCGCTTGGAGTTAATTAGTCAATATATCGTTCGCAACCTAAAACCCTGGAAACCTAACCCGTTTTGAAAATGATTCGAAAAATCTACACATATATATTCACCCTGCTTTTGTTCTCCGGATTTTCGGTCACCGATGTTGTCGCATCAGAATCAGAAGGAGAAATTAGTTTTAAAGGAGAAGATTTTCCTGCGGAGAAAAAAGCGGAACTGTTTTGCGTCGATTCAATCATGTGTTTGCAATTTAAAGATGAACTAAAGAAAACCGCGACATTTATTATGAACGGAAGGATGGGAGGAAACACCATCAGGCTTGAAATCGAAACTCCGGCGACCTTGGGTCCACACAAGATTAAACTCGACAAAGATGGCGACCCCAAGCCGGGCGAAAAATTTTATATCGAAATCCTTGGACCAAATTCGGCTGTGGATAAATCGGTTTATACAATCGAAGACGAAAGCGACGACGCCACTGTTACTATTACCGAAATTGCGGAAGAATCTGGTACCCTTCATGCAACATTTTCGGGCCGTTTTTTTGATGGCGCGACAGGTGTTAAAAGGGCGCAGATTGGTGGATCGGTTTCCATAAAATGATTATCATTGTATTTCTGATATTGAACACGATACAGATTTAGTTACCATTTTAACGTTTAAATAAGGTAGATTCAATGTTCTAATGCAACATAAAAATAATATTATGTTGCGAAATGA
>CAYMMN010000128.1:0-8725 GCA_964391495.1 uncultured Flavobacteriales bacterium
GGCTGACATTGAATTCCGCCAAATATGCTGATGCACCTAGTGAGAATTTTTTTGACGTATGTCTTATGTGTCCACAGAAATCCTTCTTGTCATCTCCATCAGCTCTGTTGAGTGGGGAAGTCCGACTCAATCTTCCATGCATGATGGCGGCCGACCATTCCCACCTGGCGCCAAGCTTACCGTCAAGTTTGAGTCCAAGATCAATTTTCTTCAAAGCAAAACCGTTCACCAGCTGATTTCCCTTAGTAGAAGTAAAATTCCGATGAGAAGTATAATCGCTCCAGAAACCAAATGGATTTCTGAACTGGCCAACCGTCAGATTCAATTTGCTGCCGGCAAGATTTTCAATTTTTACATACAGTCTTTCAAATGGAATCAGTTCGCCATTAGCTGTGTGAATCATCCCTGCATTTTCTTCCGGATTACTCAAGGTATAGGTTGTTGTGTCGCGGATAAAACTTAGTTCATCAATCTGATGAATAACTTCTTCAGGAATTGGATTCCATTCACCCAAAAAAGAAATCCTGTTTTTTGATTCAGACGGGTTGATGTCTGCAGCTACAAAAATTCGTGTTTGATTGATCTCGAGCAAGGAATGAAAAACACCATCTGGTTCCTCATGGTATTCGTACTCCGAAACAAAATAACCACCAAGCGAAACTCTGGGCTTATCTTTTTCTGTTGCCTGTTTCTTTTCGTCATCAACAAAACCGGATGTAAGAAATTCATTCAGTATTCTTTCTCCTAATTGTTCAGAAGTGGCTACATTGTTAATTTGAGAAATGATATATTCACTTAATTTATCACTGCTTAAAGTGATGCTTTTACCTTTTCCGATAACGTTTAAGTCTATGTAATTCGTAAAGGGAATGAAGTATTTTTTCGAAGCCAGATCCAATGCCTCCGCTTTGTGAAGATCTGTCTGCAACATGACCTTAAATTCAACTTCTTCAAGCAGATTATTCACATCACTCATCGTACTAATGGAGGTTTGTCCAGATATCATGTTGGACAGGGTCAGGAAGAGTAAAACAAAAAAGAGTATTCTTTTTATCATTCGAAACAGTTTATTTCAGTGGGTGCAAGAGAGTTTGAATGTCAGTGCTTGTAAAGGTTAGGAATATATGCTGCCGCTCAGGTAACATAGCCACTACTTTTTCACATATAAATGTTAACACAACAGGACATGTTGAAGGTCGATGTGGTAATTCCTTTTTTCAAAGGCAATGAAACTCATCGAAAATTCAACTTCGCAATCGGCTTTTGTAGCGGAAAAATGAAAACCCATCATCTTTAAATCCTATCTGGAGATGGGCATACTTCATTGTGGAAAAAATAATTCATTATTTAGGTAGGATGGAAAGTACCTGTTTTACAGCATTGCGATTTGAAATCGGTGTGTGATGAAAATGCTTTATGAATTTTGATGAATCAAAAAAGTAGTCCCTGTCAAACTGATAGCGCATTTCATAAAATTCCATTAATACGGGAATGAACAAACCTATGAACCAAATGCCGGCTGCGGGTAGTACCATTAATTTGTTCTGACAATTCATTTCCTCCGCGAATAATTTTACCCATTGCTTACCATTAAGGGTTTCCTGATCAACCGGAAGATTCCAAACCTGGTTAAATGCCGCAGGAGTATTACCAAGCATGGCTGTTCCTTTAGCCAGTTCGGGTCCATACCCCATGCTGTGAATCACATTCGAATTACATAACCACTGTGCAGCTTTGCCTTTTTTCAAATTGTCATAAACCGTACTCATCAATAAACTATTGCCAGTTTTTACAGGTCCAAAAAAATCAGGTGAGCGGGCAATGATTGCCTGTAGTTTTCCTTTTTCAACATTTTCTAAAATGTACCGATCAACAGCTGCTCGAATTTCTCCTTTTTTACTGGTCGGACTGATCGGGGAATTTTCGGTGATATGACCAACATGATTCGCGCCTATTGCATACACGTTATCGAAAAATACCAATTTTGAATTGTGACGAATGCAAGCATCAACTACTCTCTTGATTAACGCAGGCCACTTTTCTTTCCATACTTTTAATTTGTAATCAAAGCCAACTGTCAGGTAACACACTTCGCTTCCCTCGATTGCTTTGTCGATTTGATCCGAAGAAGATAAATCCGCCGGATGTAAAAGATCCGTATCATTCACTTTCTTTGGAGTTCTACTAACCAGGCGGATATCATTTGTATAGGATTTTAAAAATCTTGCGAGATCCGTTCCAATTGCTCCACCTGAGCCGAGTATTGTTTGCATAATTTTCTTTTTAAAATAATAAACCGTTCATTTTATACTTCATCAAAAATTGCATTTCCAATTTAGTATATCTGCTTTTTTATGTTGAATTCAATCTATCTGTGTTATTATAGATTAATCTGATGGCACATGAAATTTAACCAATACGAGATCAAAATAGTCTACAACTTACCAATGGGTTTATCGTAATGAATTAATGCATTCACAACTGATGTACATATTTCTATCCTTTTCTTCTGTTCGAGAGATTGATCACTTTCAAGTGTGATTACCGGAATATTATTTTCTTCCCCATATCGCATCAAGTCGTTTAGTCCTGCCAGATAGTTTATGGCTTTTCTATAGGAGCCACGCTTGTGCCAGCCGGGGATTTCCAGGTTTGTGTCAAATGCAAATTCGGCCAGAGGAATTGATTTTGTTTTAAGGTCTTCACACAAATTCTTCCCTAGTTCGTCAGATACAAGTGAATTTGCCATGATACAGGTTTTCCAGTTTCCATTATTTTCATGCAAATCGAGAATGATATCCGGCTTGAATTTATCAATTTCAGAAATTATCCGTTTTGTTTCTGCCTGAGTTGGGTTATGATAATCTCTGTTGAGGTTGCACCCCATTTCATTTTCTCTTGATGAAAATGCAAGTCCAACAGGATTCATTGGAGATAAAATTAATATGGATGCATCAGCATATTTGCCGCTATCTTCCTTTAGATTTCTCAGAAGAACAGGGATTGACAAAGCACCGGCTGGTTCATCACCATGAATTGATGCAATAATTAAAATTTTCTTTTTAGAATTTCCCGGTTCATGTTTTATGATCAGATATTTAAAATATTTTCCTTCAAACAAAACCGAATCTGATTGAGTCTGAAAATGTTCCGCTACGAGCTCAAGCTCCTGAATGTATCCGGAAAAATTAAATGTGTCCTTAATATCTTCCTGTATATAATAATTACTTCGATGTATAGTTTGATAAGGGAAAAGCACTCCGTTGTGTTTAGCTTTTGCAACATCCGTTAAGGGCACTGAGGCTACTGCCAATCCTATAAATGTTGCTATCATACGAATTGACTTTCCGAACTGAAGTCTAATTCCGGCTTTTTGATCCCTTTTAATTTTACGAAGAACAAACCAAATCAATAAGACAAATGTTATCCATTTTAAAAATATGACAGGTGGAAAATACCCTGCTGCAAATGAAAGAAGAATAAAAACAATACTCAAAACAATTTCAACTTTCCAAATTTTCATATTCAAATGGTTTTATTAATTAAATTGAAAAAAGCCCAATGCATAAATTCATATTCTTCTATTTTTGATTGATTTCTTTTTCGAAACAAACACTATTGCTTACATTTTCATATTGACCATAATTCGGGATCACATTATAACCACTTTTTGAATAGAGCCGAATTGCTTCCGGTTGTCTCTTCCCGGTTTCAAGTATGCATTTTTTGAAATTCAACTCTCCTGCCCACTTTTCCAATTCTGATAAAATTTCTCCGGCAATTCCTTTGCCTCTTTGTTCCGGCAAGACAAACATGCGTTTGACTTCCATCGTGTCGGTATCATATTGTTTTATGGCCCCGCAGCCACATGGTATATTATTTAAATATGCAACAAGAACATATTTAATCTTATCAATCTTATTGAACTGTGCGAAAAAGGAATGATCTTCTCCGTCTCTGTGCTTTAGTTCCCGATCAAGAAGTATTACAAGCTGATGGAAATCGGTATTATCAGAATCTGTTCTTACAATCTTTATCTTCTGCATAAATAATTCATCTCTAATTCAATCTACATTAGCCGATTGGCTTCCGCTCTTTGTTTAATAATCTGCAAAATATTATTTTGAATGTCTTTCATGATCCAAGAAGCCCACCATCCTGCATAAAAGTTAAATGTTGTACTCAATTTGAAATGACTATACAGATGTAATCTGTAAGTTGTCGGGTTTAATTTTTCCAACTCATAAGTGCCGTCCAATACATCGAAATAGTCTCCGCCAATAACCACATGTTCATCCATGGTCGCACTTGGAATTTCATAAGGAAGTGCTTTGATAGAAAACTTCATTCTTTTTTGATTTTCATAGTCAATCACCTTTTCATGGAATGTTAGCCCTCCACTGAATATTGCTTCCCGGGTGGCGCCTACTCCGGTGTAATTCAGCTCAGCTTTTATAGGTCGAGGAAATCCTAAAAAGCGAGTAAGCCACCCTTTGTCCTGCCTGGCTTCTATTTCTTTTACACTGGTTACATTGTTCCAGATGATTTCCGGATTCGCGCGTATATCGATAACTGTGTACGCTTCGTAGTTAGCCGGGATAGCTCCGACATATTGTTCCAGGGGTGTAATAAAGAAAGGAAGGAGTATCAGGAATGAAATATAAATTTGTTCTTGTCTTTTATGTGCCTTTAATTTAAAATAACCGGCAACTAGCCCCCCTAAGGATGCGGCAACAAGAAACAATGGAAGCACCATAACCCAACAGGCAAATCCTTCAATACTTAAAATGCAGGTCAGAATAAAAAATATAAATATTGGAATCATCGGAGCCCCTAACCTGTAGGACAGGGATTTAACATTATCGATTCTCGAGAAATAAATCGTCAGGGCTCCAACGCCCGAAGGAAGTAAACAAAAAAAAGAAACTGTCATTACAGAATAAAAATCCTGAAGAGACTTTATACCAAAAATATAGCGAAGGCAGAATGCGAACAGCAATGGAATACCGATGATTCTTATTCCTTGCTTCACATTGATCATAATGATAAATATGTTTTGAATAGAATTAATTTAAATACTTTAATAACAAAGATCTTATTCAACAATTATTTTTTTGGTTACAATGTTCCGGCTCGTTGTGATTTTTGCAAAATACAATCCGCATTGTCTGCCTTCAAGATTGATTTCTATTAAAGAGTTGCCGTTGCACATCTTTTTAATTATTAATTCTCCTATGTTATTGTAGATTTCTATTTGTAAAATATTTTTCCCTTTTATCAGGCATTTTTCATTTGTAGGGTTTGGAAATGCAGTGATCACCATATCGGATTCCGCATTTAGAACGGTTGTCAGGCCCGATAAGTCATATCCATACCAGGTTCCAACATTGTAATTTCCATCTCTGGATACAAAAAGCATATCATTTACGAATGACAGGGATTGACCATTGTCGCCTGAATCAAGAACCATCGGTTGAATCAGAGTACCGAATTGATCATACATATATACTGTTTTTGATACAGCGTTCCATGTATAAAAATGAACAGAATCCACGGCAACCGTTGCTTCACCGCCGAAATTACCTGTTCCACATGCTAATCCGGTAAGTGTATTAATCACGGAACCCGTAGTGAAATCGTGAACCCTCAATGTCCCTTGATAGAAATCATAGAAAGCCTGTCCATCATCTGAAATCGCGAAAGATGCCTGACCGCTTTGCATAATTCCCGGAAATACCATTGTAAATGTAGCGGCGGCAAGATCATCTATGCGAACAATATCTCCACCGAAAGTTGAAACGTATAAATATCCATCGGATTTATTGTAAGATAATCCTCTACCATCAATCTGAATCGGGTAGGTTTGAAGCAATACACCATTCAAATCAAACTTATTCACCTGGCCGGATGATGTACCACCGCCATTTATAGTAAAATAAAATTCTCCATCCCACGCAATATGCATGTTATGATTTACAGGATGTTCATCAAAAGAGAATTGTGGCGGAATTCCCAGAGTATGAATATTTCCATAGATATTTCTTTCAGCCGGATTGCCAGTAGCTGTTTTTCCGGAGGAATCGTTGGACAATTCAGGATCTGAATATTCAGCAAATACTTTTACATTCAGGAACAATAAAATGAACAAGCCGGTTGTGATTGTTTTCATGTTGATTATGGATTAATAAATTACTGCTGCTTATTTTTAAATTCAGCTTGCAGATAGGAAAGTTAACAAAAATTAATTCAAATATTCACTAACACTTTATTTTAAAAGCAATTTTGTTTATTAGAATAATCTTCTTGAATTTTCATCATCGTAAACATTACCGAACAATCAGTTTTTTTCTGCTTTTTTAAAATTCAAATTTTCCTTTTCCAACTCCATTCGCAGAATTTTCATAGCAGATGGCCCCATCCCGTGGAGTGCAGCGATTTCGGATTGGGTTTTGGAAGACAACTGTTTTAAATTCTTCACACCAATACCTTCCAGGGCCCGTCTTGCGGGAGCGGCAAGTAAAGCCAGCAGTCCGTTCCCGGGTTTCTTATCAGCTTCACATTTCGGACAGGTTCTGCAATCGCTGCTTTTATAAAATTTATGTCCTTTACTACAATAATAGATGCGCTTTTGTTGATTCACCTGAATTGGGATTTTTTACAAATTTACAATGGCTTTGCTTTTTTCAAAAATTGTTCTTATTTTAGTTCTGATATCGAACAAATCACCCCGCTTAAAATTTTATTTGCATGAACGAAGCTATCACTGTAAACACTTCACTGATCCGGCAATGGATCAGCAATAATCTGGACTTATCAAGTATTGAGAAGAAATTACAATCGCTTGGTCATGATTCCAGTTCGATAGAAGCGTATATTCTGGAGTATAAAAAGCTAAGACACAACAAAAGGTTATCAATGGGCTTTACATTGCTAGCTGTTGGTGCCATCCTTGGATTTATCAGTTGTGTACTTACATTAACGAACCCTGTTCCATCACTGTATTATTGGATTCTTTACGGAGTCACGTCAACGGCTGTTTTGTTGATTTCCTGGGGGTTGTATCTTGTGTTTGAATGAACACAAATTTTTTCTGCGAATTATTGAGTTTTGACAAATGAAGATTGCACCATTACTCCCTTTACCAATGTCTGATAAACTACGCAATACCTTTCTGTAAGTTTTGCCAGTGACGCGATTTGCTCTTCCGACGCATCTGTCTTCAAAGTAAATTGCATCCGGATCGCCTTGAATCCAACCGGAGCCTCCTTTGAAACACCCAAAGTTCCTCTGAAATCAAGATCACCTTCGGCCTCAATTTTTCCATCTTCAAGATCGATACCTATTGAAGTAGCAACTGCCCCGAGTGTTACTCCGGCGCAGGCGACAAGTGCTTCCAATAACAAATCACCGGAACATACAAGCATTCCATTTCCGCCGGTAGCAGGATGCAGCCCGGCTTCCACAATTGCTTTACCGGTATTTACTTTACAGGAGACTCCTTCTCCAATATTACCTGAGGCTTTCAGGGTAATTGTCGCTACTTCGGGATGCTCACGGTATTTGTCTTTTAGCGGAGCCTGTATTTTTTTTAGTTCATCGGAATTCATGAAATTATTTTTAGATCAGTATATATAATCGAAATCCTTAAGCCTGTGATGAACAAACCCGAATCAGTAATCCATCCTGAACAACATTAGCTCAACAGGATCATCCGGAAAGTTTATCATTCTGGAAAATTTCATTCCAAGTTTTTCCAATAGTCGGATCGAAGCAATGTTTCCTGTAACAGTGATCGCGCACACCGTCTGCAGTTTTAAATTTTCATGCGCGAATTTCATGGTCGCAGCAGCGATTTCCAAACCATAACCCTGTCTGATGTATTCCGGTAAGAAAGCAAATCCTATATCCGGGTTCTCAAGATTTGCTCTGTTGATGATCCCACACATTCCTATTGGGGTTTCATCCTGCTTCAAAGCTACCATTGACAACCCGTAACCATGCTCTTTGTAGCTTTTTATTGGGCCATTCTCCAGATAAAATCTGGCTTGTTCTTCGGTCCGGATCTTTCGGTCTCCAATAAATTCCAACCATCCCGGGCTATTCACCAATTTCAAAATGAAAGGAGCATCTTCAGTAGTAAATTCACGGAGAATTAATCGTTCGGTTTCAAGAATAGAGTTCATGGGGGTAAACTGTTTTCAGGTTTTTTAGTGCGTAAATATTTATTCTATGAGGAAGAAACCCCGGCCTGAAGGCCGGGGAGATTGGGCTGAATGGGTAGAACGGGGTGAACGGGGTGAGATATTCTTCCCCGATTTTGACAACATGATAAGTTTTTGATTTGATATCATTCTTCTCCAATCCAGCGTTCTCATTATTGAAATAAGATTTGAAAAAAAACAAAATGTAATTTTCTATTTTAAAAATAGAAACTACAAACCGCAATGGCGGTCAGTACACATACCAGGTCAACAAGCAACATGACTCCAAGAGTATACCGGGAATCTTTAACATTTACGGAACCAAAATACAATGCAACAACATAAAATGTTGTTTCTGCAGCTCCCTGGAACAAACAGGATAGCTGTCCGGTAAGACTATCCGGGCCAAATGTTTTCATAGCATCAAGCATAAATCCTCTGGAACCTCCTGCACTAAATGGACGCATGAGCGCAACCGGAATAGCATTGGTAATCTGAGGATCCACATTAAAAAGATTCATAAC
>CAYMMN010000129.1:0-8709 GCA_964391495.1 uncultured Flavobacteriales bacterium
AAACAACAGTACAAGTAGCAACCAGTGCAGCAGGCTCAGAAATTGTTACTGAACAAGAAGCTGTGCAACCGTTTGCATCAGTGACTGTGTAGTTATAAGTTCCTGCAGCAAGACCTGTGAATGTTCCTTCTCCGGAATACGGAGCAACACCACCGGAAGCACTTACTGAAGCAGAACCATCGGTTCCGCCGTTACAGGTAACATTGGAAACAACTGAACATGTTGCGACCAAAGCTGAAGGCTCACTAATTACAACTGTGCAGGTCGCTGTGCAACCATTCGCATCAGTAACTGTGAGAGTTTGTGTACCAGCAGAAAGGCCACTTACAAGGCCGGTACCTGTGTACGGACCAGTTCCTCCTGTAGCACTTACTGTCGCTGAACCATTATTACCTCCGTTACATGTAACATCAGAAACCCAGGTACAGGATGCAGACAAAGCAGAAGGCTCCGTAATAGTCACTGAACATGAAGCTGTGCAACCGTTTGCATCAGTGACTGTATAGCTATAAGTTCCTGCAGCAAGTCCTGTGAAAGAACCGGTTCCTGAATATGGTGCTGTTCCACCGGATGCACTTACTGAAGCGGAACCATCGGTTCCACCGTTACAAGATACATTGGAAACAACTGTACAAGTAGCAACCAGAACTGCAGGCTCAGTGATGGTCACTGAACAAGAAGCGGTACATCCATTAGCATCGGATATTGTATAGCTATAGGTTCCGGCAGCAAGTCCTGTGAAGGAACCCGTTCCGGAATACGGAGCGGTACCGCCTGAAGCACTCACTGAAGCAGAACCATCTGCTAATCCATTACACGATACATTGGAAACAACAGAACATGTCGCAACCAGAGCTGCAGGTTCAGAGATTGTTACTGAACATGAAGCTGTGCAACCGTTTGCATCAGTTACAGTATATGAATATGTTCCTGCCGAAAGTCCTGTGAATGTTCCTTCTCCGGAATACGGAGCCACACCACCAGAAGCACTTACTGAAGCAGAACCATCACTTCCTCCATGACAAGTAACACTGCTTAGCATTGAACACGAAGCAACCAGTACAGCAGGTTCAGTAATAGTAGATGAACAGTTACTTGTACAACCATTAGCGTCTGTTACAGTATATGTATGGGAGCCTGCCGCTAATCCAGTGAAGGTTCCAGTTCCTGAATAAGGAGCTGTTCCACTGCTTGCAGATACAAGAATGGAACCGTTTGCTCCTCCATTACAAGTAACATCCGATTGAACAGCACAGGAAGCTACTGGCAATGGATTAACAGTTACTGTTGATGTAGCTGTTTCCGCACAACCATTTTGTGCATCCGTTGCAGTCAGAGTATAAACTGTAGTTGTTGTTGGAGAAACGACACCTGGATTCAGCGATGATGATGTAAATCCGGAAGGTGTCGAGGTCCAGCTATAGGTAAGACTGTTCGCGTAAGTAAGTTTTAATGTCCAGCTAATGAAAGTACCTGTTGTTGCTCCACCGTCGTCCAAAACCTTCAGAGTCCACACTCCATTTGGATTACCTGTAAGAGTACTGAAGAGGTTTTCTGGGATGTACGGACCGGCATTAAATGGAGCGACAGCACTGGATAAAGGCACAGTTGCCGTTGAAGAAAATTCCGCATTGGTGTAATTATCACCATTACCACCTCTGTCTGCGATCAGGCAAATTGAACCGCCGGCAGAAATTGTGTTGAAGAATGTTCCATTACTTGTAGTGCTGATTGATCCACCCGGGCGGATCAGATAAACTTCCGTTTCAGCAACGTTAGCATGAGCAATGTTAACGATTACTGAAATATTTGTCAACGATGACATGCTTGCAGGTAAACCTGATGCAGAAATTGTAGAGGTTATACCTGTGGCACTGTTGTTTGTAATCGTCACTGGACTTGCAGGAGTAGTTGTCCCACTCACAGTTGTTTGCGCAGTGGTTGATGCAGTTGCAGAAAGGGTCGAGGTACCCGTAGCGCAATAAGCTGCCGGAGAAGCTACGGTTGATACAGTTGGTGCAGGATCTACTTGCATGACGGCAGATCCATTCATGGTGTTGGTACAACCATAAACATTATCAGTCGCTATCACAGTATAGGTACCCGCAAGGGTTTGGTTTCCAAAACTGAGCGAGGAACCCGTTCCCGATTGCGTACCACCCAGATTTACTCCATTACGTTGCAATTGGTAAGTGACACCGGACTCTGATCCACTGAGGCTAACTATCGAACCACTTGTATTTGAACAGAAGGTAGCACCTCCGGTGACGTTGAACGCAGTTGGTAACACTACTGTAATCGTTGCAACAGCAGAAGTTTCAGCAGCACAAGAAGCATTTTGGACAATTGCACGATAAAGAGTTGTCGTGGTCAAACCAAAGTACGTTTGAAAATTTGTTGTGTTTACAATATCCGTCCAGCTTCCACCACCATTCGATGATGATTGCCATTTAGTAATAGAGCCGGTTTCACCAGAAAGAACAAGTGTTCCTATATTTGCTCCGGAACAAACGGATGCATCAGATGCAATTGTACCGCCTACAGAAGGAGGATTAATTGTAATCGTTGCAGGACCGGATGTTTCCTGAGGACAACTTCCGTTTTGAACAATTGCATGGAAGATTGTCGTTAACGCCAAATTAGAGTAAGCATAGCTAGTGGTGGTATTAGCTACCACTGTCCAGTTTGCTCCTCCATCCTCTGAATATTCCCATTGCACAACTGATCCTGAATGGCCGCTGAGTGTCAGCGTACCACTGTTAGTGGCTGAACAATATGCTGCTGATCCTGAGATCGAACCACCATTTGTGGGAATAATTGTAATTGTCGCCGGAACAGAGTTCGCTACCGGACAAGATCCATTTTGAACAACAGCTCGGTAAAGTGTCGTTGTGCTCAAATTGCTATAGGATTGAGATGTTGTTGTATTTGCAATATCTGTCCATGCCCCTCCTCCGTTTGTTGAAAATTGCCATTTCTGTATCGTACCTGAATGTCCGCTTAATGTCAAAGTGCCACTATTGGTGGAACCACAATGAGTTGCGTCACCTGAAACAGTTCCTCCTACGGCAGGAACATCGACAGTTACTGTGGATGTATTCGAAGCGGTTGAACCATTTGCATTGGTGAACAATGCACGATACTGACCTGCATCAGCAGCAGCCAAACTGGAAATAGTATAAGAAGTAGTATTATTTGTTCCCGGGGCAGCTACCCAACTTCCAGATACAAATTTTTGCCATTGAACGGTCGGACTTCCATTTGTCGCTGCTGCAGTTAAAGTCATGCTTGTACCCTCACAACCTGCGAAAGTTGCAACAGGATTTGTCGTAACCAATGGATAAACAGCTGAAATCTCAATATTGTCAATTTGCATTGTCTGCGAACCTGCGTTCACAACAAATTTTAAATCCGTAATTGTTTGTGTTGCGGTTTGAACATTCACGTCATTCAGCAGCGATGTAGTTCCAACCCAAAGATCCGCCCTGTCGTTTGCAAGTGTTGTGTTTGTTCCTGCTGGACCAACATATGTGATCGTTGCACCGGAATTATTTAAAACCCACATCAGGGTTGAACCAGAATTCAAATCAGCAGACAATGTTCCACCATTTGTGATATCATTTGTACGAAACCTAGTCCCTGTACCCTGAGTCCGTGTATCAATCATGAATCGAGCATAGGTATTCGCATTCGATTCAGCGGACGTGCTGTTCGTAAATCCGCTTCCTACCTGAAACACGGCTGCTTGCGTTTGTGCAGTAGTTACTCCTGAAACCCAGAAATCAAATTTGTAAATGATCGCGTTGGGAACAGGACTAAAATCTGTTGAGCGTGTAAAGGCTCCGGCATTGCCTGTTCTGGCATATTGTAACCGGCCGGAATTAATACTAATCACAGTACCACCACCAGAAGAACTGATGTCATTGAACTGTGTAGCATTTGGTGACGCGCTTACGTACGTGGAAACGGTTGTAGAACTTGTGAAATCCTGCGAGAAAATCACTTGTCCATGCACATTTCCTGCACAGCACAACATGAATAGGGTAAGAATAACCAGTGAAAACACCGGTTTACTTTTCTGTTTTGAGGGATCAGAATTGTTGATCCCAAGGGGTAGAATCGATTGCATATATTTGGTTTTTAAATTTTTTTCAGAGATTATGTAGAAGAAGATAACATGCCTTAAAACCAGTCGTTTACACTTACCTTTCAATTGGGATTACAAAATTAATTTACGCCACTTACAACTTCAATTTACTTGTGTAATCCAACCCGAATGATTGGTAAACAATCAGAAATACACGGTGAATATTTTGGTCAAATATGGTCAGCGAAAGACGGTCAAACGTTCAATAGACTCCTGCTTTTCAGATAAAAAGTGAACAGTGTAGATTCCGTTCAGCAAATCATTTGGCAATTCGATTTGTTGTGCAAGTGCTTCAGCAGTTGCCGAGATCTCCTCCTCATAAATCAATATTCCTCTGACATCTTTCACCTGAATTTTATTGATCTCTGAGTTTGCAGGTATCTGTGCGAAAAACTTATTAGTACTAAGTGGATTTGGATAAAGAGTAATGCTTGAATATTTCAAGCCAAGGGTTGCTGAGATCGGAGCAAATTTTTCCGAGCGTCCATCATAGTCAAACTGAGTCAGTCTGTAATAGGAAACACCATACAAAGGATCAATATCCGTATATTCATAATGCTGAACTTCCGTAGAATTACCATGCCCTTCAATTTGACCGACAAAAGTATATTCAACACCATCACGACTTCTTTCCAGAACAAAATGAGAATTGTTGATTTCTGATCCTGTCTCCCATTCCAATTTTATTTTACCGGAATTTTCTTTCGCGTTGAAATACAATAATTCAACCGGCAAAACCAAACATACCACTCCTGGTCCAGGTGGAACAAATACCGCGTTCAAATACACTCTGCGTCCATTGATCATATCGGTAGCAGTAGATGCACCATAATCATGTCCACCCAGATAAAAGATATTACCTCCTGAAAGATTATTCGGAATTCTTTTTGTACCGGCAAGAATCTGGTATGGTGTACCTGTTGAGGCACGTACACCTGTATAGGTTGTTGGCCGGTAAGCACTCCCGGCTGCCAGATTCCAGTTTTTCAAACTGCCACCCGGATTTCCAAGAGCACCCTCAAATTGCATGATTGGCAAATCAGGATTGAGATATGCGAAAGTTGTCACGTTTGCACTCGTATTCACAATTCCTTTTGTGGTGTGAAGGGTGTCATCACTTTCATAAATATAAACTCCCCTGCACTGTGAAAAGAAATTGCCACCATTCAGGATGTAGCGCTGAATGGCATAGGTTTCTGCAGTATCAGAAAGGGCATCCCAATGCGGCTCTGAAGCAAGACTATATCCACACAGAGGAACAGCCTGTCCAGCAGGAAGCACGGAGAAATTCGCATTGGTAATTCCGGCTTGCAAAAGAATACTGGAGTGAATGTTTTGATTTCCTCCATTACTACACACAACCGGACGAGGCTTAAAAGTTAATGTATAGCGAATGTCAACAAAGATGTTTTGAGTCAGTTGATATACCGCCACATTGTTTCCATATGCCATGATCAATGGAATGGAAGCAGCGGCATTCGCAGCATCAATGATGAATGGGCCTGCTTTAAAATTATATGAAGCCGGTGCTGTAAATGATGGGAATGCTCTTGCGGCAAAGCAAGTAAAATCGATTCCATCTTTTGCCTTCCCAGCCTTTATGGCCCATTTTACAGGAATGTTATTTTGAAGAAGATAATTTACTAATCCATATGCCTTTAGATTGAAATAACCAGGCACCGCCTGATTGGTGTTGTCCATGGCAATGATCAGCGAATTCACTGGAACTGAGACAACATTGGCTGTAGGGGAAGGCAGATCATTCTGAGCCTTTGCAACAAACGTTATTGCAAATTGAATCAACACAAAAATGAATACAGGATTAAAGTACTTAAAATGTTTTTTCACGTTCGGGGGAAATGGAAATACAGTTTATCTAGTTGGTGCAAATATATTCATTATAGCACCAGAATTGAAGTGCTTTTTGGTTAACGGAATAAAAAACATGGTAAAAAGCCGCAATTGGCGCGGCTTTCAGCGATTTAGTGGAATAATATTTTTCAACAACCTGTTAATTAAATTTCAAATAAAATATTGCATACCTCGCAAAAGCAGCAAAATGGAGGGATTCGAAGGGTTCTACCTTAAATTGGTATGTCAAATGTTAAAGTATTTTTGAAATGTTAAAATATGACCTCATTTGAAACCAGCCATGGTTGAAGGTTTCAGAGAATCAATTAATTAACAATTACTTGAAATTGCTTTGAAATAAATTTCTATACCAGTCGTCTATTTCCTGATTTAGTGGTGAATCCCTTCCTATTTAAGAATCCGAAAATTTATAAGTGCTGTGTTGTTAAGTAGTTTTGTAGAGCCAGTTGGACCGCTGGTTTCATCATCATCGCCACACTCACATGTGCGAGTTGAAAATATTACTACAGGAATTGATGCTGTCAATTTCTTTGCACTTTGTCTTAACAATTTCCTGTCTGGTTGGAATTAAGCACCACAGACTTCCTAAATATTTTAAAATATGATTTCAGAAAAGCAACTCTTGATTTTAATTTCCCTCAAAAAAAATTTCGAGGATTTGGGTAATAAGTTTATACACGGATTCAACATTCACCTTCAAATAATCAAGAATGGATTGGCAAAACTTCAATGAGGATATGCTTCAAAACAAGCATCATAATTGCACAGACCAAACCTCCTTCTTGAAATGAATCAGATCCGGAAAGTTGTCAAGCAATTCCCGGAAATTAAATTTGATTTAAAAAATAGAACAAATAATTTTAATGTAAATGAAAAACTGAAAAGGAAGTTCAATGATGTTTCTTTCTCAGCCATCGTGTAAGAAAAAAACCTTTTTTATCCTCATTCCATCGTTTCGATGTGTGATGGCTTTTACGCATCATCTTTCTTGTATTCTTTGACTGATTTTTCAGGTGTTGTTTCTTCGCCTTGGCAATGGACTGATCAATTTTCTTTTGCTGCTTGGCTTTCTTTTTCTCAGCGGCCTTTTGTTGTTTGGCAACAGGCGCAGGTTGAGGAGAGCGCGCATCCAGATCCTGTGCATGCAGCGCTTTCCCCATAAAGATCATGAGAATAAAAAGAAGAATTTTTACCTTTTTCATCATGGCTTAAGAACGATAATTTGGAAAATAAATTTTACACCGTTTTCCCACTTTGACGTTCCTTAAAATCAATGATTGATTCCTGCGAATTCATTCCAATTCAAAAATTAACTTTTCACCTGGAGTTCCATACCACACTGAGGACATTGTCCGGGCTTATCGGAAAGTACATCCGGGTGCATGGGGCAAGTGTATTGAGCTGCTGTAGCGGGTGCAGTGGCTGTATCCACAGAAGTAGTAACGGCGCTTGAGTCTGTTGCGCCAGTATTGGCATTGTTTTCATTACCTTTACAGGCAAACAGCATTGCCGGAATTGAGAGAAGTAAGATGTATTTCTTCATGTTGTTGGATTTGAATGACAAATATAATCCAGGATAAAAAAGCCTAATTCCCTCCTTTCAATTGTTATGAACAAATTTGCGCTTTATATAATTGCCGGATTCACCCTCCTGGTAGTATTTTCCTGTAAAAAAAGCAGGGATGAAAACAGCATACCGAATGTTTCAGTGGATCTGGTGGTTCCTCTGGGTCTCCCGCAATACGCGTCTCTGAATAGTATTGGAAATTCACTTGCTATTTCCGGCGGAGTAAAAGGCATTATTGTTTATCGCAGAAGCATTGACGAATTCACGGCTTCCGAACGCTCCTGCCCTTTCGATCCTCTGGTAAATGATGCCATCATTGAAATAGATACCAGCCAGGTTATCGGAGTTGATCGTCATTGCGGAAGTAAATTCAGCTTTGCGGACGGTTCCATCATTCAAGGCCCGGCTTCCAGAGGTCTCAAACAATACACCTGCGAATACGATGCCGCAACGCAGCAGATCTATATTCACAATTAATTTTTTTTTCTGATTTCCTATCGATAAACCGATCCGCTAATTTCAAATAGCAGATGGCGTTTCAGCGCTCTCCTTTTGTCCTGCATTCATAAAAACAGAAAGTGAAGGATAAGCAAAATCACTTCCATTACGGCGGACAATTTCAAGAATATTAAAATTGATCTCTTCTTTCACCTGGAGAAACTCTTCCAAAACAGGAGTTTTTACAATGTAAATGATCAGAATATCCAGAGAACTCTGGCTGAATTGTTCAAACCGAACCACCGGGTTGGCATCAATCAAATCATGAGCATGCAGAAGGGTATTGATATCCTGAATGATCGCTTTCATCTGTTCCGGAGGTGTTGAATATAGAAGTCCGATCGAAAATTTCGCTCTGCGTACTGTTCGGGCTGTTTCATTGATCAGTTCGGCATCCACCATTTTCTTATTCGGCACAGTCACAAGCATCCTGTCGAGAGCACGAATACGGGTTGAGCGGAACCCTATACTCTCTATTGAACCTTCCACAGAACCAACTTTCACCTGATCTCCGACAATAAAGGGCTTATCCAGAAAAATCGTTAACGACCCCAAAAGGTTCTCCAATGTCTCCTTTGCTGCTAATGCAATGGCCAATCCACCGATTCCCAATCCCGCAACCAAT
>CAYMMN010000130.1:0-8678 GCA_964391495.1 uncultured Flavobacteriales bacterium
TCATTTCTTTAAAATTTTCTATCTATTAATTATTTTCTTCTCCCAATTGTGTTCAGAATGTACTTATTCAAAAATGATTTTACCTGAAACGCGCGTGTGGTTCTGCAATTCAAGCGTGATCAGGTAAGTCCCCGAAGGCAGATTTCCCTTGGGTATTTCCAATCTGTTTGCAGAAAAACCTGTCTGGATTGATTTTACAAGCTGTCCCATTCTATTGAAAAGGAATACCTTCAAAATGGAATGTCCTTCATTTGTAACAATTGTGCATGAATTCACAGCTGGTTGCGGGAAGATTAAAACTTGATGATCAGACACCAAATTTTCTGTGATCCCGGCGGTGAAATCAATTGAAAGTCCTGCAAGAAAGTAATGCACCTGCGAATTTATTGTCACGAAATCACCACCCAAATAAACATACCCTTCTCCATTTTCCATACATCCGGCAAGTGTACTCACAGTCAAGCTTGCGGTCCATGGTGTAAGAATACCCGTGGCACAATTAAATGAGGCCAAACGTCTTCTGGTTTGTCCGTCAACTGTATTGAAAAATCCACTTACAAAAAGCTCCTGGCCAGTGTTAGTCATGCATTCAATCGATCCATCAATGACTGGATTCCAGGAGAGAAGTGCATCATTGGTTAAATCGACAGCTCTTAAATAATTGTTTGATTGGCCATTAATAGTGTGAAAAGAACCACCTACATACAAAGTGTCACCTTTCTGACTGAAAGCGGTAATATCATTGTCGAAGCTTAGACTAAGCGGAACATTAACGCCAGCATTGCTTAAATCAAAGGAAGCTAACCGGAATTGATTGCCTGCATTGATACTGGTAAATTCACCACCTGCATAAAGTCTCGATCCATTTATTGCAAAGGCATGTACAACATCACTAAATCCTGGATTCCACGTAGTAAGCCTGCCGGCTGAATCAAAACATGCGGCATATCTTTGAGACACTGTACCATTCATTTGGGTAAAAAATCCTCCTGTAAATAACGAGTCGCCATAAGCTAAAAAATACAATGGTCTGTTGTTCGGATCAGGATTCCAACTCGTCACTTCTCCGGTAGAAGCATTTGCAGATGCCATAAAATTTCGCGCCGAATCACCGGATTGGTGAAAGTATCCACCATAATACACTTTACCATTATGCGCATAAACAGCCGTCACAGTTGAGTCAGTACCGGGATTAAAGGGAGTTGCAATTTTTGTGATTTCATCGATGGCAGCAATGAAATCTCTGTGCACAGCATTGGCTGAATAGTATGCACCACCAATAAAAGCTTTGTTTCCCGATAAACAAATTGTGTATACATCGGATCCCATCATATGTGGGTCCCAAACACCGGCTAATCCCGTCGAAAGGTCCACAGAAGCTGCGTAGTTTCGTTTCTCTGTACCGATCATTGTAAACCGACCACCTACAAGCAAATTTGCTCCATCGAGACACATCGTAAAAATTGAACTGTTCGCTGAAGGATTCCAATTGGTAGCAGCTCCGGTTATGGTGTCTATTTCAGCAAGGTTCGAGCGTGACTGTCCACCGATGCTTGAAAAACTTCCTCCAACCAATAAATTGGAGCCATGAAACAGTAAACAGGAAACTGGAGCATTCGCGGAAGGATTCCAGGAAGTAGCAAGCGCAGATTGCAGGTCCAATGCAGCAAGGTTCTGACGAGAAGCTCCACCAATATTGTTGAAATTCCCTCCTACAAAAAGTTGAGAGCCATCGGAAACTAATGTACCAACACCTGATGCGGAAATTAAATTTGGATTCCAGGAATCAAGTGTATTGTTAGATAGATCAATTGCAGCGAGGTTATGATATGCTCCTGCACCACAACTGAAATTGCCTCCGAAATACAATTTATTATTCACGATTTCCATACAGCCAACTACACCACTCAATGCAATCTGAAGGGAGCCCAAGGTTCCATTTGAAGCGTCTATAGCGGCAATACCCGAGACGAATGTTCCATTCACGTATGTAAAATTACCTCCTATATAAAGTGTATTTCCTTCGAGGCGCATACAGGAAACAGTGGAGTTGGCGCCAATTGAAGGTGCCCAGGACGTGAGCTGGTGGTTTGCATCCAGATGCGCCAATCCCACACGACTTTGGCCATAAATTTTGGTAAATGCTCCTCCGATATACAGTCCTCCATTTCCATCCGGAATAGCGCATCGAACTCCGTTGTCAATGTCATTAAGGTTGGAACTGACCAGTCCGTTATTCCGGTCACAATAAACACCATAAGGGGTGTTCGGACCAACTTCGTGAAAAATTCCCCCAATGTATAATGTTGACCCATCATGAAACATAGTCTGCACAATACCATCAGTTACCCATTGTTCCGGATCCAGAATTTGTGCATTAATTGAAAAAGATATAAAAAGAAGAAAGAATTGAGATATGATCCCGGATTTCATTTGAGTTTATTTTAGTTTTTTGAATTTCAAACATAAGAATAAATTGTATTCTTCATTTAGTGCTTTAATAAAAATGAAGAGAAAAGTGAAGGAAATTCAAATTAATTAATTGGATTATTGATGGTGCGATAAACAAAGTAAATACTCACCGGATTTACTTTTGTTTTAACTTAATAACTTCTTCAGTGGTTAATGCCCTCACAAAATCCCAATTGGGCACATTGTAAACTTCTATGTAACCCAGACTGTCACCAACAACATATCGGAGTGTACCACTAGGCTTTACATAACTTTCACGGAAACTGTCGATCTGGAGTTTCTTTAATTCTTCCTCACTTAGATTGTTGCCGGAAATTTTCAAAACAATGATTGGTCCCATCTCCGGTTTTCCCTTTATGTAAAAATAAGGTGAAGGAACCCAGATTTCACCAACACGATTTGCTTTCAGAACATAGGTGAGACGATAACTGTTTGCAATCTTCCCGTTGTTGATTGAATAAGATGTGCTTTTAGATGGTCCTTTTAAAATCGTAAATCCATTGCAAATCAAACTTGTGTTGGAATCAACTTCCGCATTCACCTCAAATTCGACCGTAATTTTTTCTTCGATTTTGTATTCCTTCTTTTCTGTAAAGGAAGTAACCTTCTGCCCATAAACCAGGGTGAAAGAGAAGATAAGGATAATTAAAGAGCAGAGTAATTTGAAATTCATATGAGTGTTTTTTAAAGGACATTCTAATCAGTCCGGTTAAGGTGATTTTATAGTTAAGAGGCGAATTTATAATTTAATAATCTTTCCGGAGTAACTGAATTTCTGACCCAAAATATTTATCAAGTATACTCCGGATGCAAGGGGTAAAAGGTTTAGGTTGTTTTCAATCTCAAAACAACGACCGGAAAGCACTTTCTCTCCATAGATTGAATAAATTTCATATTCAGATCCCAATCCGTTTTCGTCTGAAAATTGAATTGTTATTTCTGAAACAAAAGGATTTGGAAAAATGTTGACAGGTCTGTCGTTTTGTAATTCAGAAATAGCTACCGGAGCTTCATAAACAATTGTATCACACAAATAATCATTGGAAGTGTTACGGTCAGGTTTGTAATTGGGACAGGAAACCCATACGCAGAATTGGTAAGTAAATGGGAAATGTGGGATATACATTCCATATTCATTGAGAGTGTCAATTGCGATGGTGGTTGTTTGTCCTGGAGCCAGATTCAGATGATCGAACACTTTCCAGTATTTATAATTACCGCATGCTCCCCAGAGAAAGCTTTCTGCGTTTGCATAGAAGCTTTGAATGGTATCTGTTCCGGTATTTGTGATCGTCAGTCTGCAAACAAAAATCAGCTCATAGACATCAGCCGGAAGGGTAGAGGGATGTGTGACATAAGCCGTATCAAATCCTACATTCGTGAGAGTAAGATCGCTGGAATAATAGGTTGTGTTGCCGGTAGTGGAATATGCTTTGAGATAGCAGTGGTTCTTTACATCAGATTCAGTTCCCCCGACCATGATTGTGGAATCAGCTATCGCGAATGAAGTTGAGTTGACTGACGATGCTTGTGTTGAGAAAGAATTGATCAGTTGAAGATTCAAATCCAAAGCAGCAAAAGCGGAATCCTGTGATTTCTTTAGCCAGATTGTTCCGGATTCCACCAATATATCTGCACCGGAAAAATTGATCGTGCTGAGATCAAGCTGATTCAGAAAATTGAAAGTGGAATCAACCTTGATTAAAGAATTGCCTGTAAGCAACAGCAATGTTGAATCTTGCAAAAGACTGATATATCCTATGGATGAAGGAAAAGTTATCTGATTTATCAGTTGCCCGGATGAATTAAGTATCAAGAGGCCTTGTTGGTTCCCGCAGAGAATTGTTGAATCGAAACCTCCGGAAACAGACGTAAAATGCTCATTGCTCAAAAAGATGAATAGTGAATCACCTGTTGAATCGAAAGCATATAATGTTGTATCGGAAACAAAAATTGCATTACCATCCGGAAGTACCGCAACTGACCGGCATTGATTATCCGCAATTAAACCGATCTGCTGTGGGTTAATGAGTCTGGTCCATAGTGTATCACCATTTGGATTGATTTTTAAAATTAATCCTGAACTTATACCAAAATCACAACCACTGATGTTCCCGCCGATAATGAAATTTCCGTCTAGAGTGGGTTTTATGTCTCTGAAATAGGTTTGATCACTGTAGTAATAGTATTTTTCAAAAAGGAAATTACCCTGTTGATTTATTTTAGTGAAGATTCCCGGCGCGCTGAATTCGACATTCTCGAGACTTGATCCAATACTATAAAAACTTCCGGCAGAGTCATGAGCGATTCCATGAATGCCAGAGTTGAATAAGGGCTCGTAGCATTTTTCAAAATTTACTGTTTGGGCGAATGCGGAAGAAATTGAAAATAATAAAAGTAAATAAACCAGTTTTTTCATGATGTATAAATTGAGCCTGAAAATGGAATCAAATCGACTGTGCAACTCAGCTGAATTTCAAATATAATCAAGAAATTTGAAAAAAGATACCATAAGAGTGGTATGAATTCTCTGATTCTTTCGGTCGTTTGTGGTTGATTTACTGATGATTCGATCGTTTTTTCAATTAAAATAAAACCTATCTTATTATGTAAATCACTCAATTTCATAAATCACATACCCGCACTGTAAATTCGTATTATCCCTCAATTCTGTTCCTAAAATATTTGCAAAATACAATTGACTCCCTGTGCTCAATGTGGAAATTCTTTTCTTAATCTCGTCAGTAATCAGATTTCCTTTACAAATGTATTTTGTTGTATCCCGCTTTTCAATGATGTACAATTCGTAAGTATTAATGTTGACATCAATTATGTTTTTCGTTTCGTCAATAACAAATACGATCAATGACTTTGCAGCTATTGCTTCATCTATTGTGAGTTTCTGCTTTGTGATCAGGTTGTCAGAAATGATAAGCGCTTTTTGAATTTTATACGGGAATGCTGAAAAGGTATTTTGCCAAATAAAAATCAGTGCGATGAAAATTGTTGTTAGTTTCATGATGTAAAAATTGATTGACATTTTATCTGAAAAACCTGTCAAAGCACCCGGTGGTTTACTCATTCCGGGTATTGCTATTGCTGCAATCCTGTATGTGTTTTCCAATCTAAGTCGGAATGAACTATTGTCAATCTTTGGTTTTGTAGGTGTCGTTTGTGTGATTAATTGGGTCGTGATGAGATTTAAACCTGCTGAAAATTGATCAGCACGATATTATCTGAATCATTAAAAGATAATTATAAAATTTATCATGGTCTCAACCTCCAGGCAATTTCAACACGGATTAGACATCGATAAGTTTCTTCGTGATTAAATGCCTATTGAATACACTTCTACTCTTGGAATACCGCTATTACTCACAATGTAATACAATTTATTTCTGCCAAATTTTAATTGCCCGCTAAAAGCGGTGCCCGGTAATGAACGTGAAGAAATCAAGCCGTTGCGTTCGATGACCTGATATCCGCCCGCTGTTAAATTACCATAAAATCTCCCCTTGTTGAATCGTGAAATTGAAAAAGCAGATGATAGTATTTGTTTTTCATAAACGGGAGTCAATTGACCTGTTGAAAGCTCGTATTTGTATAAACTGATTTCTTGCTGACTCGATGGTCCGTTGCTCAAGGCAGAGAGTCCGAAAAATAGCGTATCCCCGGACTTATCCAGAAAAACCTGATTTGAGTTTGCCATGGTTTGCGTATAGGTAGCCTGACGGAAATACAAAGTATCCAGATTAAGCTGACCCTTTGCGATACCAACATAAGTAGTATCATAACTGCTGTTTATAAAAGCCGTGTACATATTACTTTGCACATCATAAGGCCATGTACTCCAGGATTCGTCATACCAGTGATCCCAGGCAATGGGTTCACTCAGTTCCTGTGTAGCGACAAACTGAGGTTGATCAGTCCAGTTTTGATGATGAAAGGGCCAGATGCTGATTCCGCTGATGTAACGAATCAGGTAGCGGTCCAGGAATTCCCAGCTGTATTGAGAGTACATTCCGGTAAAAATCTGGGAAACATGTGTGTCCATTCCAAAGACATTTCCCACTGTTGTGAGTTCGCCTGTAGAGCGAACATACCATTGCAGGAGAAACTGTGGATGATTGAAAGAAAACACAATTTCGTTACTCACATTGTTTGGGAACGTAGTGTGATCAAAGGAGCGAGTCACAACTCCATTTCTGTGATTTGAACAGAGATAATGGGTAATTGTCTGCGCATCATTTTGATTGTTCATTACAATGCGTGTACTGTCCATGTAATCGTCAATGTATTGTAGCCACAAATTCGGCCATGCGACAGGTTCAGTGTTGATAAATGCTGCTTCGAATGAAAATCCATTCAAGTTCGACACCAGAGTGCTTGTGTTTAAAGCTACGATGGAATCGGGCAAATTTACCTGAGCCTGATGTGTCTCTTCTTTTGTTTCGTCTTTTTTGCACGAATTCAGGAGTATCGAAACAGAAATCAGGGATAGTAGAATATATTTCATAAATGAGTTCTTGTAGAGCCCAAAATCTGAAATATTTTTAGATATGCAAATGTTGTAATGAATGAATGACAAAAATTATTCAACAGGGTAAACCTCCCGGAATTTCCCGGAAGCCGGGGATTTTGTATTTAGTTTCTCGGCTTTAAAATGGATTCGTACGAGAAGTTATTTACTTCAGACCGAAATAAATAAGAAGCACCGGCAAGGTTACAGTCACAAACAAAACCATTTTCTCCACATTAATCTTGCTTGTTGTGGTTAGATTGTCGGGACACATTCTGCAGGTTTCAATACTGATCAGTGAATCCTGCATGGAGTAGGTGACATCTAATTGTACATATTTTCCGGTCGTTTTTCTTCCGTTCACCGGTTTGGTATTAAAGGAGAGGGTTTTTCTGTCGCTGACTCGGTATACGTAGATGTATACTTTGCTCGAATCTGTAAGCAACTTTACATCATAGGGCTTGACACCAAGTCGGTCTTCTACCTGGACTTTTGTCATTCCGGTTTCCAATGACATCACCTGATCGATCGATGTATATTTTGGTGACTGAACTAAACACGAGCTTAGAAAAAAAATGATTAAGAAAAATAAAAGGAATGAATTTTTCATTTTATACAGAAAAAAAACGGGAAGCATGAGCTTCCCGTTTTTATGTTATCAGGAAGATGCTTTTACAAACCTCCTTTAGTGCCAGATTGCTTTTCTGTACTGCTTTCTTTGGATTTAGAACCAGAAGAATCCGATTTGTTTGCGGTTACTGTTTCTTCAGAAGTTTCTTCTTCATTATCCTCAACGTCTGTATTGGATTCGGATTTCGGTGCATCCTGACGTTTTGGATTTCCCTGTTGTGAACCCTGACTGTTGTTTTGGTTCGCTTTAGGGTTATTAGGATTTGTTTCTTCCGTTTTTTTGCCTTCTTGTGTTTTTTCCTGATGTGACTTGCTGTCAGATTGCTGATTGCGCGAGTCTTTTTGATTTTCGGCCATTTTGTTTTGAGTTAAGTTGTAACGGAATTATTACGATGCAAAGGTCTTGGCTTTTTCAAAAAGCAGCGTTACACAATTTTCTAAAAGAGTTACATAATTCATACCTGTATAGATCAAAAAGAATAGTACGGACTTTTATTAGTTTAATACAAATGGACACATTTGATGTAGCTGAAATGCGATTCAAATAAGAATGAACTGATTAGTTGATGGAGAGCAGACATTTTGTGGCTCTCTCTGCGGGGAATTTTGTTTTTGATGTTTTGAGTGAAGGTGTTCTATTCATTCTATCCTGGTTTCACGTAAAGTTCACAAAGGTTTTTTGGGAAGTTCGCAGAGAGTGAATGGATAACACTCAAGATGAAAAAAACGTGAAGTTCTTTTATTTTAAACTGTAGGTATTCGTTCATTGAGCAAGGCTACCAGTGTGGGGTCATGGAAACATTTATTGAATTACTCGTGATCAACTTAATGTTAGAAATGTCATTTCCAATTTGGCGTATGTTTTTTAATAGCAATTTATTTATGCTGAATAGTTCAAATTGCTGTTATCCGGATTATATTATTCGTTTAGAATTACAATTTTTTTGCTGATAAAACTGTGGGTTGTTTTTATACCTACTAAATATACACCTGCCGGTTGTCTAAAATTGATTTCAGCAAACTTTCCGTAAGATATTTGTTTCTGGATTATTTGTCC
>CAYMMN010000131.1:0-8660 GCA_964391495.1 uncultured Flavobacteriales bacterium
TTCCCTTTTGCTGACATCTCAGAAGTAGAGCATATGATTCCGGCTGCACCCATATCCTGCATACCTACTACAGCTCCGGTTTCAATCAGCTCGAGTGAGGCTTCAAGCAATAATTTTTCAGTAAAAGGATCTCCAACCTGAACGGAAGGGAGATCATCCGCTGAATCTTCGTGGAGATCACCGGAAGCAAATGTTGCTCCATGAATTCCGTCTTTCCCGGTCGCTGAACCAACTATAAAAACCGGATTTCCCAGACCATAGGAAGTCGCAGAAATCGTTTTTCCAACCTTAACAATTCCTGCTGACATCGCATTCACCAGGGGATTAACATTGTAGCAATCATCAAAAAAGACTTCGCCTCCAACGGTCGGAACACCGAAAGCGTTTCCATAATCTCCAATACCTTTAACAACACCGCGCATGAGCCATTTGGTCTTTTCCAGGTTGGGATTTCCGAAACGAAGGGAATTTAACTGGGCCACTGGTCTGGCCCCCATTGTAAAAATATCACGATTGATACCACCAACACCGGTCGCAGCACCCTGATAAGGTTCTATTGCTGAAGGGTGATTGTGAGACTCTATTTTAAAAGCACACGCCAGACCATCACCGATTCCCACCAAACCGGCATTCTCTTCTCCGGCAGCAACCAGCATGTGGGGACCATCTTTTGGCAAGGTCTTTAACCAGACTATTGAATTTTTGTAAGAACAATGTTCACTCCACATCACACTGTAGATGCTGAGTTCGGTGAAATTCGGTGTTCTGCCGAGGTATTCTTTAATTTTTTGAAA
Organism: uncultured Flavobacteriales bacterium; assembly: GCA_964391495.1. Classification (GTDB taxonomy): domain Bacteria; phylum Bacteroidota; class Bacteroidia; order AKYH767-A; family 2013-40CM-41-45; genus JADKJP01. Next base: position 795 of record CAYMMN010000131.1, read on the forward strand.
TTCTTCAGGCAATAAACCCAAATCTTTGGCGGTATCAACTGTAACCGCTTGTTCCATAACGTCTGACATGAATGAGGAAATAAAAATGAATGATTTTCGAGCTGCAAAAATAACGATAATTTATTTCAGTATTTTTGAAGAATCGTGAAATTCACGACCTGTTGAAAACTTCACAGGAAGATAAACAGGTTTGAACTTTGTGCCTATGCAATGGATCCTGGTCGCAGGCTATACTGGTTTGATACTGGCACTTTTGCCACGCATCTCCTTTTTTCGTCTGCCTACGATACCCGTAAAATGGCTTCAGGTAATCTTTGTCCTCAAAGTACTGGCAGGCATCTGTTTGGGCCTTGTTTATTCCCGCTACTATACCGATAAAAGCACAGCTGACACTTTCAAATTTTTTGATGACAGTCGGATCATCTTCGAATCACTCCGGGACAACCCAAAAGATTTCCTAAGGATGTTCACAGGATATCATGCGGATGCTCAGGATCTGAAGGAAAAGTACTACATGGGCATGACAGCCTGGAACAATAAGGAAATGTTTTTCAATGACAACAGAAGTATTATCCGGTTAAACGTATTATTTCAGTTTATCAGTCTGGGGCATTACTATGTGCATGTGGTATTTTTAAATCTGTTTTCCTTTATCGGCTTAATTTGCATTTACAAATTTTTTAACCGGGCACTGGAGAATAAAAACAAACTCTTTTTTCTCACTCTTTTTCTTTTCCCCTCACTCCTCTTCTGGGGATCCGGCATGCTGAAAGATGGCCTCCTGCTCTTTTCCGTAGGGATATTTTTATATTTCTTCCAAAGTATTTTTATAGAAAAGAAAATAAGTCTTCTTACAGTCGCGGGCTTTGGGCTGGGAATAGCCGGATTGCTTTTTAATAAATTTTACATTTTACTCATGCTTCTTCCTGCCATCACCGCTTATTATTTTTGCACCAGATCTTCTGTAAATTATATCCGGAAATTTAGTATTGTTTATTTTCTGTTCGCTTTATTTTTCTTTACATCCAAATTTATTTCTCCTCAACTTGACTTTCTAAAAATACTTGAGACAAAAAGAACAAGCTTTGAACAAATCGCTGTATCAGGAAATGCGCGACACATATTGGAATTACCACATGAGCCACTCACGACTTTCTCATTCATCAAACAAATTCCTCAGGCATTCTCCAGAGTAGTCTTTCGTCCTTATCTGTGGGAAGCGGATTCCGCACCTGTACTTTTATCCGCTCTTGAAAACGCATTACTGATTCTGAGTATACTTATGCTCTTCCTTTTTTTTAATCGTGACGCCAAACCTATGCATTTTTTATTCTTTTCACTTGGATTCATTCTTACACTTTTTATTTTCATTGGAATGATCACTCCTGTGCTGGGCGCAATGGTGAGATACCGCATTATCGGAATTCCATTTCTTATCTTCATACTTATTGAGCTGATGGATACGGTTCGGGCTAAAGCATGGTTTCAGAAATTCTTAAACTCAAAAGCCTGATGCCAAATTTCGTTCTGCCACTCGGTTATTCAGCCATCTTTCTTTTCATTATTGGCAAATTTAATTTTTTCATTGTGCCGGGAATTTCCATTCGGAAAATGCAAATTCTCTTCTGTATAAAAATTTTTGTCGGGATGATCATTACCTATTTGGGATTTTATCATTTCAGGAATCTCGACATGGTGGGTTATTTTGAATCCAGCCAAAAGCTATTTCATCTCAGCACAACACAGCCATTACAATTTTTTAAAATTATGGTTGGCATTGAAAATTATGATGCAGTTGTATTTTTAAATGGAGTTCCCGGTTGGTATACTTATCCATGGGACATGGGTCTGAACGACAACAGAATCATTCTACGCATGAATACACTGATATCCTTTCTTTCCACAGGAAATCCTTTTGTGCATGCGCTCTTCTTTTGCTTTTTCGCGATGACGGGGATCATCCAGGTGCTGAAGGTTTCAGCTGTTTATCTGAGTAAAAATACCATTCAGATTGCCCTGTACGGAATGCTCTTCCTGCCTGGCATACTTTGCTGGACATCGGTGATTTCAAAGGAAAGCTGGGCAGTATTTTTGATTGGAATGCTACTCTTGTCAATTCAAAAAAATTTTAATGGCCAGATAAGAATTAAAAATATTTTGCTTTTAGTACTGATATTGATCCTGTTCATATACTCCAAAGCCTATCTGCTGATTATACTTATTCCTTCATTGATCAGTTGGGCGATTTGTCATTTCAAAAAAACAAAAAGAACTCCTCTAGTATTTTTCACGACACATATCATTGCTGTATTGATTGTTGTTGTGAGCGGATGGATCAACCCTTATTTAAATCCAACCTGGATTCTTTATCAAAAACAGACCAACTTCATTAAGTTCAGCGCTGATGCTGATCCAAAGACTCAATTTAAACTGCAGGAATTGCAACCAAACTATAAAAGTTTTTTGAGCAATATTCCTGAAGCTTTCATTAATCCAATCGTTCACCCCTCACCTTCTGAATTAAAAAACAAATTGCTGATTCCGTTCTTTATTGAAAATTTGATCTTACTCTTATTGTTTGGATTTCTCCTTTATCGCCGAAAAATGAATGTCCAAAATCCAATGAATTGGATGGCAATTTATTTCTTGGTAGGAGTATTTGTTTTGATCGGGATGACTATCCCGATTACCGGCTTACTGATCCGTCTAAAAGTACCTGCGATTTTATTGCTATGCCTTTTATTCGCGGAATCCTTGAGCAAAGATTCCCGTTCCAGGACAGGATTTTCAGAAGACAAAACCTGATCCGATGGGATTGTTTATTTCACATAATTCCGGTTTTTAGATTGCTCTTAATTTAGTACGTTTACGAGCATAACCATTGAAGTATGGATCTTTTCCGAAAAAAATCAGTCGAAAAAATAATGGATCAGGCATCCAAAGATGCAGGATCAATGGAGCACCATTCCCTCAGTAAACACCTTGGCGTAAGGGATCTTACAGCGTTCGGAATCGCTGCGATCATAGGTGCGGGAATTTTTAGTACGATCGGAAACGCGAGTGCGAATGGCGGACCCGGTGTGATCTTTCTTTTTCTGTTTACAGCCATCGCTTGTGGATTTGCCGCGTTTGCTTATGCCGAATTTGCTTCCATGGTTCCTGTTTCAGGAAGCGCATATACTTACAGCTACGTAGCTTTTGGTGAGCTTGTCGCCTGGACTATCGGCTGGGCCCTCATCATGGAATATGCTATCGGTAATATTACTGTTGCCATTTCCTGGTCCGACTACTTCACCGGTTTGCTCAACAACATGGGCATACATGTTCCGGCATGGATGACCATGGATTTTCTGACTGCTATGAAAGGATTCAAACAAGCGGAAGCCTTGCTGGTGAGTGGTAAACAATTTGCCAATCTGGATGCTCCTTTGCAAGAAGCTTATACTGCCTGGACTGGTGCTCCACAATTATTTGGTTTGCATCTGGTAGCTGATCTGCCTGCATTGCTCATTATTATCCTGATCACAAGACTTGTCTATCGTGGTATCCGTGAATCCCGCAATGCAAGCAATATCATGGTGCTGATAAAAATCGCCATTGTACTTATGGTAATTTTTGTCGGCGCCTTTTATGTGAATACTGACAACTGGCATCCCTTTCTTCCCAATGGAATCAGTGGAGTACTAAAAGGAGTTTCGGCGGTATTCTTTGCTTATATCGGATTTGATGCAATCAGTACTACAGCTGAGGAATGCAAAAACCCGCAACGTGACCTGCCGCGCGGAATGATGTGGGCTTTGATTATCTGCACCATTTTGTACATCGTAATCGCCCTTGTGCTTACCGGAATGGTGAACTACAGCGAGCTTGCAGTTGGCGATCCGCTTGCTTTCGTTTTCCAAAAACTTGACATGCCCTGGTTTTCCGGAGTGATTGCAATCAGCGCGATTGTCGCGATGGCAAGTGTATTGCTGGTTTTCCAGCTTGGTCAACCGAGGATCTGGATGAGCATGAGCCGAGATGGTTTGCTTCCAAAAAAATTCTCAAGAATTCATCCAAAGTTTCATACTCCTTCTTATGCAACCATTGTTACCGGATTCGTTGTGGCTGTTCCCGCTCTCTTTATGAATCTTACAATGGTGACTGATCTTTGCAGTATCGGAACTTTATTCGCGTTTGTATTGGTTTGCGCAGGAGTACTTAAACTGGAAACTATGCCGGATGCGCCAAGGGGAAAATTCAAAACACCTTATTTAAATTCCCGTTACATCATGCCGGGACTTGTTATTCTCGCGGTTGTTCTGAGTTTTACATATAACAAAGAAAATGTTCAGAGATTTCTTGGAAACGAAAGCCGTTTATTGGATGCAACAACATTCGTAAGTCACCTGAATAAGGAAGAAGCAGAATACGCACGTTATGAAGTGAGCCTTGCCGACCCTGAAGGATACAAATCCAGCAATGGAGACCTGGAAGCATATCTTTCAAAACAAGAAGAATCGAACTATAAAAATATCGTTTCAAACCTCCGCATTCCCGACACAAAAAAATTCGAAAGCGGATGGGATGTTTTCAAACACAAAATTCCTACCTGGATTTTCATCCTTACCTGCTTGCTACTCACCTATTGGGCCATCACCAAAAAGCTCTCACTAATTCCGCTTCTCGGTCTTGTCAGTTGTTTATACATGATGAGCGAAATGGGTATAACCAACTGGTTAGGATTTGGAATCTGGCTGGTGGTTGGGCTTGTCATTTATTTTAGCTTCAGTTATAAAAACAGTAAATTGAATACTCAGCATTGATCTATGAAAAAAATAATATTTGTTACAGGCGCTACCGCTGGTTTTGGAAAAGCCATCGCTTTCAAATTCGCTGAACACGGATACAATGTTATTCTGAACGGCCGAAGAGAAGATCGTTTGCGTACTATAGAACAAACTCTCACAGAACAGTTTGGCACACAGGTGATATCCCTTCCCTTTGATGTTCGCAATCAAAAAGAAGTTGAGCAATCGATTAACAGTCTCCCACACGACTGGAAGAAAATTGATGTGCTTGTAAATAATGCCGGTCTGGCTGCAGGACTTTCTCTCATCCAGGATGGGAAAATCGAAGACTGGGAACTTATGATTGATACCAATTTAAAAGGATTACTCTATGTCTCCAGAGCAATCATGCCGTTTATGGTCAGTCAAAAATCAGGTCATATTATTAATATCAGCTCCATTGCCGGGAAAGAAGCATATCAAAAAGGCAATGTGTATTGCGCCACAAAATTCGCTGTCGACGCCTTAACAAAAAGCATGCGTATCGATCTGCTGGAACATGGAATAAAAGTGACCTCTATTGACCCCGGAGCTGCTGAAACCGAATTTTCACTAGTACGCTACAAAGGTGATCCCGAAAGAGCAAAGAAAGTGTATGAAGGCTACGAACCCCTCAAGGCTGAAGATATTGCCGATATCGCGTTCTTTGCCGCGACACGCCCACGACATGTTGTGCTGAATGATATTGTGGTCACTCCTCTGGCTCAGGCGAATACAGCTTATATCGTTAAAAAAGTTAACGAATCCTAAGCAGGATTTTCGGTAAAAGATCAATTTTCTATTTGTGTTTTTTTAATGATCTTGCAGGGAAATATGTTAAAAATCCGGCCTACCCTTTTATTGTTCAGTTGCGCTTTCCTTACCGGAGTTTTGGGTTGGTTAGCATGGCCTGAGCGCGGATTTGTCCCTCTCATCTTTATCACTTTTGTCCCGCTTTTCTGGATGGACTACCTGGTCGCAAGCGGTAAGGTGAAACGTTCCGGATTCCGGATGTTTGGGAATTTCTTTTTAAGCATGATGGTTTGGAATGTTCTCACTACCTGGTGGATCTGGAATTCGACAGATGTCGGAAGTATTGTCGCATTCGCTATCAACAGTTTTTTTATGGCCATCATCTGGCTATTGTTTTTCATCACCAAAAGACAATTTGGTTCCTTCTGGGGTTATCTCGCCTTCGTAATTTACTGGATAGCTTTTGAGTATTTGCATCTGAATTGGGAAATCTCCTGGCCCTGGTTAACTCTGGGCAATGTGTTCGCGACAAAACCGGAATGGATCCAATGGTATGAATACACAGGTACTCTGGGTGGTTCACTATGGGTGCTTTTGATTAACATTCTTATTTTCTTACTGGCCAAGAGTATCTGGAGCAAAGACCTACTTATCAAGATCAGACGGATTAACTCTATCGTACTTTGTACAATCCTGATTGTCCTGGTTACCGTACCTCTTCTGGGTTCAATTTATCTGTATCGTCACCACACAGACAAAGGATCGCCGGTGAAAGTCGCCATCATTCAGCCCAATATTGATCCCTACAATGAAAAATTCACCGGAACAGGGCCTACACAATTGACAAAAATTCTTCGACTCGCCTCGACGGTCATTGACACTTCAACAGATTATGTCATTTGTCCGGAAACAGCTTTACCGGATGGAATCTGGGAAGAAAATTTATACGCGGATGCTGAAATTCAATTTATCAAAAAGTATATTTCAAAATATCCTCGTTTGAATTTCATCACCGGACTTTCTTCTTACAAAGCTTATGGAAAAGATGAAAAACTCAGTCTGACCGCGAGAAAATTTAAAGACGCTGACTCATATTACGACGCATATAATTCTGCCATTCAAATAGACCTGCGTGACAGTTTGCAAATCTACCATAAATCAAAACTTGTTCCCGGTGTTGAAAAAATGCCTTATCCGAAAATCTTTGGCTTCCTTGAAAGTTACGCATTATCCTTAGGAGGAATTTCAGGAAGCCTTGGTACACAGGAGGAACGTACCAATTTTGTTGGAACGAATGGCACATTTGTAGCTCCCGCAATTTGTTATGAATCTATTTATGGTGATTTCATGGCCGCCTATGTGCGCAATGGAGCGGAGTTCATCGCGGTGATTACAAATGATGGATGGTGGGGAAACACACCCGGATATCGTCAGCACATGAATTACGCGAGATTGCGCGCAGTGGAATTTCGAAAAAGTATTGCACGATCAGCCAACACAGGCATTTCATGTATCATCAACCAACGCGGTGATGTGATCCGGCAAAGCAGTTGGTGGGAAGAAGATGCTTTTCAGGAAACATTATTAAAAAATTCCATCCGGACATTCTACGCAAGGCACGGTGATTATCTGGGATTTATTGCATCTTTTCTGTCTGCCTGTATTCTTGTTTTTATGAGTTTCAGAAAGCTGATCAATAAGTAAATCTTTCCAGAAATCCGGAAAGGAGTTTCTACAAACGCAATTTCAGGCTTATTCCTATCAGCCGAAGCCGACACGCCTCAGAATCAATTGACTATAGGTTTATTCATTTGAAAGAACTGTTGTAACTTCGCGGTTCAATGTTTGAGCCTGTTTTTATAAATTTCAGGTTCAGAGAATTTTAAATAAAAAAAATCATGATCTACGATGTGATCATTATCGGTTCAGGTCCAGGTGGCTATGTTGCTGCAATTCGCTGCGCGCAATTGGGAATGAAAACAGCAATCGTTGAAAAATATCCTTCACTGGGTGGAACCTGTACCAATGTTGGCTGCATTCCTTCCAAAGCGCTTCTTGATTCGTCAGAACATTTTTACAATGCAGGACATCATTTCGCCACACATGGTATCAATCTAAAAGATCTCGGTGTTGATCTGTCAAAAATGATTTCCAGAAAGGACGATGTTGTTAAACAAAATGTGAGCGGCATCAGCTATTTGATGAAGAAGAATAAAATTGATGTGCATACAGGCACAGCTTCTTTTATAAATGCGAAAAAGATAAGTGTTAAAGCAGAAGGCAAAGACCCCGTAGAGCTGGAATT
>CAYMMN010000132.1:0-8595 GCA_964391495.1 uncultured Flavobacteriales bacterium
TACGCGTTTTGAGGATCTGGTAGGTACGATCGAAAGCGGCGTTAGCTTCTTTCTCAATCACTGCCTTTACCTCAGCATTCGTTGAATTGAAATTGATACGATCCTGTAGTTCTTTTGTCGCGAAGATGGCAGCAAGTTTTCCGTTTGGATCGAGTTTCTGAAATTCATCCACAAACAAGGACACGAAATCTTTCTGACTATTCGCCTGAGCGGCCTGAGCATTTGCGAGTGCTTTGTTGAAAGTACCGTCATTGCTGTTGTTGGCCATTGAACGGATGAGGTCAACGAGGGAAACTTCCATCGTTACGTTCATCCCGCCCTTCAGGTCAAGACCGAGGTTAATTTCGTTTTCCTTACATTTCTTGTAAGTGAGACCGAGTAGAGGGTACACCGGCTGGGTGTTGATCGAATCGAGGTAGGCCTTTTCCTTCGCCGGATCTCCCTTTGCGTATTCTCTTGCGTCATTCTCAACTCCCCGTGTAATAAACGTGAACGAAAGCTGGTACAAACAGACCAGAGCCAGAAGAATCGCAAATAACTTTACAGCGCCTTTGCTTTGCATGGATAATGAAGTAGTTTAATTAATAAGTAAACAGGTAATTTTTTTGAGCGTGCAAAGATAGAATAAGCAGCGTAATTTCCAATTTAAGCTAAAAACGCATTTAGGGTCTAAAATTGCCTATAAAAAGGGTTGACGGTATTTTCTACCGTTCTTTCAAAACCTCGAAAACCTTCAAAATGAGTGTTTGTCTGTACTCAGAGTAGTGCTATAAGGCTCATTTTGTGGCAATTGCACTTTCTTAGAAAACAGGCTGATTGCAAAAAACAGCAGGATATAAAAAACAAATACACCGATGCGATAAACTGTTTTTTCCGGGATGCCGAATATTTTGCGTGGTTTTTCCTGAAAAAAAGAAGAGGAAGAGTAATTTTCTTGCATGAAAAATAATTTCTCTTGCATACGATCCAACCGAATTGGACGATCCTGCAAGATGTTCTCTTTTGTTGCAGAAGTAAGAACAGGGGGATTTGTAAACCCACTGAAAAGAAAAACGGGGCTAAAATGAAAATAATTTGGCTTATTCGTTGATTCTCCCTATCCAGGAAACTGTAAGTTCCCGGATTTTATTCCCAATTGCCGGAATGATCCTAAATTCAGCTTTCAATTGAAAATCTGACCAAGGAAGTCAAGATTCACCTGCTGTTTTTTAAGAATGTAATAAAGCAGAATGGAGCAAAATACCAACTGGAACAGTAGGAAAGTAACAGTGAAGACCTTTCCGCGCATCTGGTAGTATTTTCGTAGGTATTGTTGTGGCATCGGATCTTCCTTCATGAACAATACAAAATTAGTCTGCCCGGAAAGATTTGGGATGAAATATGAAACGATTCCTTACAAAACTGAAGGAAAGACTGAATTAAATCCTATGCCCGAAAATTATTTGGAACGTTGGAAAATCAATGAGTTAATTCCAAGCATTGGTCAGCCAAAAATTTCCCGATAAAATAATCAGTCTAATCCCTTCCATATTTTGTAACTTGCAGCCATAAAAACAAGAAAAAAATGGCTTTTGATGTTGACATGGTAAAAGCTGTATACGCTCAGCTGAGTGAGCGCATCGCAGCAGCAAGAAAATTGACAGGACGTCCTTTGACGTTAACCGAAAAAATTCTCTACTCCCACCTTTCTGAAGGGATGCCAGCTAAACCGTTTGAACGCGGTAAATCATATGTTGATTTTAATCCTGATCGTGTCGCCATGCAGGATGCAACAGCGCAAATGGCTTTGCTTCAATTTATGCAAGCCGGAAGAATGAAAGTCGCGGTTCCTTCCACAGTACACTGCGATCACCTCATTCAGGCGAAAACAGGCGCCGTTGAAGATTTAAATACAGCCCTTGACAAGAACAAGGAAGTTTACGATTTCCTCGCATCTGTTTCGAATAAATACGGAATCGGATTCTGGAAAACGGGAGCAGGAATTATTCACCAGGTGATTCTGGAAAATTATGCTTTCCCGGGTGGAATGATGATCGGAACTGATTCTCATACTGTGAATGCCGGTGGGCTTGGAATGATCGCGATCGGAGTTGGTGGAGCGGATGCATGCGATGTGATGGCAGGACTTCCCTGGGAATTGAAATTCCCAAAATTGATTGGAGTAAAACTCACAGGTAAATTAAATGGATGGGCTTCCGCGAAAGATGTTATTCTGAAAGTTGCAGGCGTACTCACCGTTAAAGGTGGTACAGATAAAATTCTCGAATATTTTGGTCCTGGTGCCGACAGCCTTTCCTGTACAGGAAAAGGAACCATTTGCAACATGGGTGCTGAAATCGGAGCAACTACTTCCATTTTCTGTTACGATAAAAAGATGGCTGATTATCTCAGCGGCACAGGCAGAGCGGAGATCGCATCTGCAGCAAATGCTGTTGCGGAACATCTTCGCGGCGATAAAGAGGTTTATGAAAATCCGGAAAAATATTTCGATGAAGTTATTGAGATAAATCTCGATGAACTTGAACCGCATATCAATGGTCCGTTCACACCCGATCTGGCCTGGCCGCTTTCAAAATTCGCTCAGGCAGTGAGAGACAATGGCTGGCCTGCTACTCTCGAAGTTGGTCTGATTGGTTCTTGTACGAATTCATCTTATGAAGACATCATGCGTGCAGCTTCGCTGGCAAAGCAGGCTGTTGACGCGGGCATCAAAGCAAAATCCGAATTCACCATTACACCGGGTTCAGAACAGGTACGTTTTACCGTTGAGCGCGATGGTTTTCTCGGAACATTTGAAAAAATGGGTGGTGTGGTACTTGCCAATGCTTGCGGACCATGCATCGGACAATGGGCACGACATACTTCAGATCCAAACCGGAAAAATTCCATCATCACATCCTTCAACAGAAATTTCGCAAAAAGGAATGATGGAAATGCAAATACACATGCATTCGTAGCTTCTCCTGAAATTGTCACTGCACTCGCGATCGCCGGAGATCTTACTTTCAATCCGATGACCGATACACTCACAAACGCGAAGGGTGAAAAAATAAAACTGAAAGCTCCTGAAGGTTTGGAAGCACCTGCCAATGGTTATGCTGTTGAAGATGCAGGCTATCAGGAACCCGCACGTGATGGTAGTAAAGTTCAGGTACTGGTCTCCCCTACTTCCGAGCGTCTTCAATTACTGGATGCATTCCGTCCATGGGAAGGAACTGATCTGAACGGATTAAAACTCCTGATAAAAGTAAAAGGAAAATGTACGACGGATCATATCTCTATGGCAGGACCATGGCTGAAATTCCGTGGTCACCTCGACAACATCTCCAACAATATGTTGATCGGTGCGATGAACTCTTTTAATGAAAAAACAGATTCAGTTAAAAATCAACTCACCGGAGAATACGGTTCGGTTCCTGCTGTTCAGCGCGCGTACAAAGCTGCCGGTATCGGTTCGATCGTAGTGGGCGATGAAAACTATGGAGAAGGCTCTTCACGTGAACATGCTGCCATGGAGCCACGTCATCTTGGTGTACGTGCAATTCTTGTAAAATCCTTTGCACGAATTCACGAAACAAATCTGAAGAAGCAAGGGATGCTCGCGCTGACTTTCGCTGATAAATCTGATTACGATAAAATCCGCGAAGACGACAATATTGATATTGTTGGCCTCACTTCCTTCGCTCCGGGAAAACAATTAAGTATCCGCCTGAATCACAAAGACGGAACAAGTGAACAATTCAATGTAAACCATACTTACAATGAAAACCAGATCGAATGGTTCAAAGCTGGTGGTGCACTGAATATCATCCGTTCACAGGTAAATGCATAATAATTTGAATTGCAAAAAAAGCTGCCTTCAACAGGCAGCTTTTTTTATGACTTTTTTATTTGATTTCTATATAATTATTTCATGATTCTGTTTTTATTTGAGGAACCTGATTTTTCTCATTGCCAAATGCAATAATTCTTCAGGTTCACTATCATTAAATTTAATGGAAAAAAAATAAGCGCCCCACAATAAATTAGTACATTCGTCATCACTCAACCCGGCGGTAAAAAAGCCAAAAAGTATATTGAATAATTCCAGGACCTTTTACCGATTTTTTTTGAGCATATGAGCCCTTCAACAAACCAAAACCAGGCACACCATGCACTACACGTCGCGATTATCGGCGGAGGCTTTTGCGGTGTAATGACATTGATTCATTTATTAAAGACTGCGAAGTCTCCTTTGCACATCACATTGATCCATCACGCGGATCTGCTTGCCAAAGGAATTGCTTACGATACCTATTCGAATGAACATGTTCTGAATGTGGAAGCAAGGAATATGAGCGCTTTCCCGGATGAGCCGGATCATTTTGTCAACTGGTGCAAACAATCCGACCTCTGCTCCTCTTATCCTAAAGAACAGCTTCCATTTCTTTATCTGCCAAGGAATATTTATGGCAAATATCTGTCGCAGGTTTATCATGATGCATTGCTGCACATTCCGAACCATGTCAATTTATATTTCACACATGCGGAAGCAACGGATATGCAAAAAGAAGGAGATCACTACCGGATTTTTTGCGGCGACGGAACTTCTGTGCTCGCACATAAAGTTGTGATTGCAACCGGAAACCATTTACCGGGTCACAGCGCATTAAATGATAAAGCGATTGTTTCAAATCCGAAATATTTTCCAAATCCCTGGACTGAAAATGCAGTCCTTGGTCTGGACGGCTCCTCACCTGTCTTCATTATAGGAACAGGTCTGACCATGGTAGATGTTGTGATTGGATTGCAGGAAAAAAAATTCAGCAATAAAATTTACGCGCTCTCACCAAAGGGATTTAATATCCTCGCTCATCGTCCGCATCATCCTCAGCGTGAAATTCTGGATGAGCTTGCTCCGCCTTATGAACTTGAAAAACTTGTTCAACTGTTTCGCAAGTATGTACGCAAAGCCTGGAAACACGGCGAAAGCGGAGAAACAGTTGTAGATGCAGTTCGTTCCAAAACGCAGGAGATCTGGCAATCACTGGACCTGAAAGACAAACAACGCTTCATGTCCCACATACGCCATCTTTGGGGTGTCGCGCGTCACCGTTTACCCGGACATATCCACAATCAGGTTCAGGATCTGATCAAAGAAGGACGACTGGAAATTATCGCGGGAAGGATTCTTGAAGTGTACGATGAAAACAATCAACTCGCTTTAAAAATAAAACGCAGAAAGAGTCAGACAGAAGAAACACTTCGCGTCGCACGCGTGATCAATTGTACCGGCCCGCAAACCGATATCCGTAAATTTGATTCACAGCTTTTCAAAAATCTTCTGAAAAAAGAAATGATTTCTCCGGATGATATGTATCTCGGAGTTCATGCGACCGCGGATGGCGAAGTCATTCAAAAAGACAATACGCCGTCTTCACAGTTGTTTGTGCTTGGTTCATTATTGAAAGGAAAACTTTGGGAAAGCACTGCTGTTCCTGAATTACGCAAACAGGCAAAAAGTCTTGCCGGTCTTCTTCTACGATAAAATTAAATTGTTTACCGGCTTCCGGTCACAAACAATTTCCTGCTGATACTGGCGTCTTTGCTGTTCAGTTGGAGCAGATACATTCCTGCCGACCAGGAAGAAATTTCCACGACAAGATCTCCATTCAGCACGCTTGAGTAATAAACTTCTTTACCAAGACTATTGAAAATCCGGACACTTGAATTCTCATCCGAACTGAGATGATAAAACCGTAGGCGAATTTCAGAAGTTGCGGGATTTGGAAAAACTTCGAATGAAGGCCTTATATTTTTTACTTCCTGAACCGAAACAAAGGGGTCGTGCATATAGAAAACCTGTGCACCACCGGTAGCATGACCGATGATCAGATCGGACAGATTATCTCCGTTCAGATCTCCTCCACTCACCGTCAGGTTGTATTTGATGCGGTTGGATTCAGCGGGATGATACAATGAATCCATCAGTGTAAAACATCCATTGAGATTGTTATCAATATTCCCGTACATGTAAACATTACCGGCCATGTTGGAAACCATGAGTCTGTATTTTCCGGAAGTATCATATACATACGGAGTAGTATAACCATCCGGGAATCCGGATGCCTGGCGGATAATACATCCCAAAGTATCATTGGTGGGAAGGTTTGAAAAGAAGGCGCTGGTAATGGTACCAATATTCTGATAATAATTAATGAAACCATTTTTCTCTCCTATAACAAGATCAAGTTTACCATCACGGTCGAGATCGACAATCTGTGGCGTACTTGAACCACCGACATCAATTCCCATATAGTTAGGAACGGCTAACTGGAAATTAGATGGATTGCCCGCACCACCGGCATTGTTGAAGTACTGCAGTTTTCCGTCATCAGTTCCAAGAACCATATCCTTGTCGCCATCATTATCCATATCTCCGAAGGCCGGATACAATGGTGCTGTGTAATTCAGAGAACTGATATTTGCAACATCATTTGTAATCAAATCGAAAGCAGGATGTGTAGTGGTTCCCGTATTTTTAAACAAGTACAAACTTGTTTTATAAGAGAGCGATGTATTCTCATAGACACTTGAACCTATGACAATATCTGATAAGCCGTCGTTGTCATAATCAACCAAAACCGGACTAGCATTTTCCCCAACATCGATTGTATTGTCCTGCAAAAACGAAGCTCCCTGAAAATGAAAAACAGGATTTGTATTTGTTCCGGAATTCTTGTACCACCACAAGCCATGAAGATTTTCATATTCATCAGGCATAACGATCAGATCTTTTTTACCATCATTGTTCAGATCAATATATGCATGAAAATGAAAGCCGTTAAAAAATGCAGATACATCCGTTGAGGGAAAATCAACATCCTCAGTATCCATCTCAGCTGAGGTTGGTGTACCTCCATTATGTACCATCAGTGTGTTCTGAGAAGATATATCTCCGACAAGAAGTTCCTTGTCACCGTCTCCATCAAGATCTATAGGAAATATACTTGAAATTGTATCATCCCTTCGGGCAGCGTCTGAAGGGTTGTATTGCAGTGGATCCGCCCCATCCGGATTGATGTCCGGACCGGCTGTTCGGCAAGGGCAGTGAAAACATCCGACAGAATTTGTCCCACCAATTAACAAAGCGAAATTACCCCAACATCCTGATCCATATACAAATTTGAGTGAATCACAGTTGCCATAAGTTTCCATAGACAAGTTTTGATGGTAGACAATTCTTCCATCGGGTACAGAATTGTACCCAAGAATGTCCATATCGCCGTCATTGTCAAGATCCGAAACTGTAGGTAACGACACACCACTTGCAAATACATTCGTTGTAATACTCCCGAATTGCTCCTCTAAAAACGGATCCACAAGTGTCCATTGCAAACCGGTACCTACGGTAAAATCATTCCGATAAACAGCAATTCCGGAAGGAAGAACGGAAGACAAGGTCATCAAATCCGATTTCCCATCGCAGTTATAATCGTATAAAAACGCCCATTTATTTATAGGAGGAAATTGCCTGGCATACTGTGGAGCATAAGTCCAGGCTGCCACTGTTGTATCGCCGTTATTCAGAAAAGTGAGAATGCGATTATTATCCCGTTCATACATGAAGATATCGTGCAAACCGTCTCCATTCAAATCAATTTCACTCATCAAAGGAAAATTGATACCGCCGGTCCAGGGATTTAATAACTGAGTCGATCCAACCCGGACTGGAATAGAATCATTCCGGTCAAAACGATACTGCGCTGATAATTGCAAAAATCCGGTGGTGAGAGCCAGTAGAAATAGTAAGACTTTTTTCATGTTTCAAAGATAATGAATTTGAGGAGATTAATCCTTACAGCTTCGACCAGGGTTTTCACTGAATCGTTCTAAATTTCAAAACAAACAGTTCATTCTCCTTCCTGAAAAATATTTTACATTAGCTTTACAAAATCATACTCCTCCCCACTGAAGGCCATTCTAAATTCTAATTTCTAATTTCTAAACTCTAAATTCTAAATTCTAAATTCAAACTCTAAATTCTAAATTCCCGAACAATGCCCTCCTTCGATATCGTCAGCAAAACAGATGTTCAAAAACTCGACAACGCCATCAATGTTGCCAGTAAAGAAATAACTACGCGTTTTGATTTTAATCATAGCAAAACAACCATTGAGCTGGATAAAAAAACAATGATGATTCATGTGCTCACTGAAAATGACATGCGCATGAAAACAGTTGAAGGCATCATTATCGCACGGATGGTAAAACAAGGTTTAGACACACAGTCACTGGATTTCGGAAAAGAAATCTATGCCTCCGGCAACATGGTAAAAAAAGATATAAAAGTGAAGCAGGGTATAGATAAAGACACTGCAAAAAAGATTGTCAAAATCATAAAGGACAGCGGCAAAAAAGTTCAGGCCTCCATTATGGATGAACAAGTACGTGTAACAGGAAAAAAGATCGACGATTTACAGGAGATCATCGCACTGATGGAGAAATCTCCGGTGGGAATTCCTTTGCAGTTTGATAATTATCGATGAAATATTTTAAAAATATATTTCAAGAAATTAACCTATTAATTATTTTTAAGCTTTGCGTATAATCGCT
>CAYMMN010000133.1:0-8564 GCA_964391495.1 uncultured Flavobacteriales bacterium
CCGGCAATGGACCAATGTGAGGCATTTATACCGGGCTGAAATATTCTGAGACAAAGAAAAATATTGTACTGAGTTGCGACATGCCTTTTATGACAGCTGAATTTTTAACCGCTCTGATAAGAAATACCGGTGACGAAGAGATTCTGGTCCCTGTCCATGATGGTATAATTGAACCATTAGCGGGGGTGTACGATTCAATTTGCAAAAGTACATTACAGCAAAATATTATTGAAGGGAAGCTGAAAATGCGGGATTATCTTCGGGAGCAAAAGACCAGACTGATAGAAGTGAAGGAAATCTATTCCGGAGCAGAAAAAATTTTCACGAATATCAATACTCCTGAAGAATTGTTAAAATACGAAAATTAGATCATGCAGATAAAAGTCAAATTGTTTGGGTCCCTTGCGGATTTGGTTGGGAGTTCGGAAATGCTCATGGAGAATGTTCGTGATTCTGAAGAATTGTGTAAAAGATTCCGCGAATTGTATGGTGCTTCAAAAGAAATCAAAATGCTTGTCGCGGTGAACAGATCGATTCAATCTGAGCCATATATTTTTCATGAAGCCGATGAAATCGCATTGCTGCCACCATTCTCAGGAGGATAAATGATGTTGTCGAAAATGGAGTTAGGTCGTTATGCCCGTCAGATTTCACTTTCTGAAATAGGAGTGAGAGGACAAGAAAAGATTTCCGGTGCTCGTGTTCTGGTTGTTGGAGCAGGTGGATTGGGTTGCCCTGTATTGCAGTATCTCGCTGCCGCAGGTGTGGGTACACTGGGTATAATTGATGATGACGTTGTTGATATCAGCAATTTACACCGGCAAGTTCTGTATCGCGATTCCGATATCGGGAAGTCAAAGGCAGCGCAGGCTGCGAAGCATTTACTTGAGCTCAACCCGACAATTCAATGCAAATCCTATACGGAGCGTCTGGTGCCGGAAAACATTGAGCGCATAATTTCAAATTATGATATTGTCGTAGATTGTAGTGACAATACCAGTACTCGTTATCTTTGTGATGATGCGTGCAGGCTGCTTGGTAAGCCTCTTGTTTATGGGGCTATTCATAAGTATGAAGGACAGGTTTCTGTTTTCAGTTTCCCTGTTGGAGCCTCACAAGGTTTTACATACCGTTCATTATTTCCTTTTACTACAAACGGAGAAGATATGAATAGTTGTGAAGAACATGGTGTGCTTGGAGTGTTGCCCGGACTCATTGGTATTATTCAGGCAGCTGAAGTGATTAAAATTATTACCGGAATTGGTAATGTATTGAATGGGAAATTATTGGTCTTTAATGTGCTGGACATGCAATCTCAGATCATGAGTATTCCAATCTCTTCATCAGCCAAAGTTTCCGGTCCAGTATCAATTGATGAATTGAGAAATGCGGATTATCTTTTTAATTGTAATAATCAAGAGAATATGAAAGAAGTAACAGTAGAAGAATTACACCAATGGATGCAAGATGGAAAAGAATTGAGATTTCTTGATGTTCGACAGCCTGGTGAATGGCCTGAAGCAGAAGGTATCATTGATTTGCAGATCCCATTGCCATTGGTGGAAAAGGAGTTCGGGCAGATTGACCGAAATGCAGATGTGATTGTTTATTGCAAAAGCGGAGACCGGAGTCAGAAGGCAATTGAAATCCTTTCAGAAAAATTCGAATTTAATAATTTGATCAAGTTAAAAGGTGGTGTTGAAGAGTGGATAAATTTTCGTGAATCTTTAATGTAAGCACATGAGCGATTCTGAAAAAAAGAAGAAATCACTTTTTGTTGAGGGCCCGATTACACCGGTTTTCATTGCTGATTCTATTGCCAAACACAGTTCCAAAACGGATATCGGAGCGCACCAGATTTTTTTAGGGCAAATCCGCAAAGATCAGATCGATGGGAAAAATGTACAGGCAATAGAGTTTTCCTGCTACAGGGAAATGGCAGACGAAACATATGCAATTTATCGAGAAGAGATTTTTTTAAAATACAAGATTACATGCATGCATGTGTATCACAGTTTGGGCAGGATTGAAGCCGGACAAATCAATCTGTTCGTCTTTATCTCATCCAGACATCGTAGAGACGCGACTGAGGCCTGCAGAGAAATGGTAGAGTTTATCAAAACAAAAATTCCGGTCTGGGGAAAAGAGATTTTTGAAAATGATGAGTACGTCTGGAAAGTAAATACATAAACAGGTTTTTAATTATGGTTGATATCACACATAAAAGTTCAACACTTCGTTATGCAAGGGCACAGGCGATTGTAAAGATGGGCAGTCCTGATACGATGGAGGCAATCAAAAACAAATCCGTTCCAAAAGGAGACGTATTTGAAATGGCAAAAGCTGCCGCCCTTTTCGCGATTAAACGAACCAGCGATGTGATTCCGGATTGTCATCCTTTGCCAATTGAATTTGCGGCTGTGCATTTTTTTCCTCAGGAAATGGAATTGAAAATTGAAGTGGAAGTAAAGACCATTTATAAAACCGGTGTAGAAGTTGAGGCCATGCATGGAGCTTCCATTGCTGCACTCACGGCTTACGATATGTTAAAGCCGATTGATAAACAGATTGAAATCACAGGAATTAAACTCATAGAAAAGAAGGGTGGTAAAACCGATTTTAAAGAGGAGTATAGAAGCAGTTTATCGGCAGCCGTGATTGTTTGCAGTGATTCCATTTCAGCAGGACAAAAAGAGGACCGTGCAGGTAAAGCGATCATCAACAAGCTGGAGTTTTTGAAAGTAAAGGTTGGAGACTATACAGTTATTCCTGATGAGCAGGATAAAATTCGCGAAACAGTTCAAAAACTAGCAGCATCGAAATACAATATGGTTATTTTAACAGGTGGAACAGGGTTGTCAAAACGGGATGTTACACCCGAAGCTCTGAAACCGCTTTTGGAGCGCGATATACCTGGAATAGCGGAAGCAATGCGTAGTTATGGTCAGGAAAGAACCCCATATTCGATGCTATCCAGGAGTCTGGCCGGACTTATCGGTGAAACTCTTGTATTGGCCTTACCCGGATCAACAAAAGGTGCAGAAGAAAGCATGGATGCGCTCTTTCCACACATTCTCCATATCTTTAGGGTGATGGAAGCCTTACGCCATGATTGATCAAACAATGGAATTTTCTGTCGCCAATTTTCGAGGTCGTAAGATCACTCGTGATGCTGATTTTTCAGTTGAGGATACTCTTACAGTTGAAGAGTCGCTCAAGATCACAATCAATGGCGCTCCTTTTACTGTGACGATGAGAACTCCCGGAAGAGAGGATCAACTGGTGAGAGGTTTATTGTTTACCGAAGACATTTATAAGGATTTGGAAACAAATCCTGTTCTTAAAATCAGGGATAAAAGTCCGGCTGGTTACATCACATGGATAGACGTAAAAATTCCTGCAGAAAAAGTCGGAGCAGGTATCGCGAATAACCGAAGTATAATGTCAGTATCCTCCTGTGGTATTTGCGGGAAAACAGAACTTGAAAAAGTAGGTGAAGGGAAAACGGGATTGGAGGAGATGGATATCCTTGATCCAAATGCTGTTGCAGGAATGTTTGCAAAAATGAACGCGGAGCAGGAAGTGTTCAGGAAATCAGGAGGCTCGCATGCTTCTGCAGCATTTTCAATGGATGGTATACTTCTGGCAATGGAAGAGGACATTGGCAGGCACAATGCCGTTGACAAAGTCATTGGTTCGCTGATATTGAATAAAAAGCTCAAGGATGCTAAATGCCTGCTTGTAAGCGGAAGAATTTCTTACGAAATTGTCAGCAAAAGTTTTGTCGCCGGGATTCCATTCCTTGCTTCTGTTTCCGCACCATCTTCTATGGCTGTGGAGATGTCGGATAAATTCGGAATTACTCTTATGGCTTTTTGCAGGGAAGATAAACTGACAGCATATAGTCATACAGATCGATTGAAAAAGAGTGAAGAGAAATTACATCATCAATAAATTTTATGTGGACTTCTTTTGAGTGCCATTTGAAATAAAACTGAGTCATGTCAAAAAATATCAGTGAATTGTCCGGTAGAAAGGGATTGAAGAAAAATCTCTTCGAGGAGATCGGAACACTTGCTAAAGAAACGGGCACACCTTCTGAGGAAGCATTGTCGAAGCTTGCCACCGAATTTATAATTGGTGACGCGAATGTCTATGGGACAGCTACCTTTTATGACTTCCTTCGTCCGGATAACAAGGGAAAAAAAGTATACATCTGCAACGGGAGTGCATGTCTGGCTGCCGGTACTCAGGAACATGTAAAAAATGAAG
This sequence comes from uncultured Flavobacteriales bacterium, assembly GCA_964391495.1. Classification (GTDB taxonomy): domain Bacteria; phylum Bacteroidota; class Bacteroidia; order AKYH767-A; family 2013-40CM-41-45; genus JADKJP01. The sequence continues at coordinate 4,273 of CAYMMN010000133.1, forward strand.
TACACAAACATTTCCATGCCGCAGAAGTTGGATCGATGTGTTGTCTCGGCAGGTGCCATGAAAATTCTGCTTTTCATTATGATGGAAAAAACTATTCCGGTGATGCCATTTCAAAATTGGATGAAATTAAAAGTGGCAAAAAAGCACTGGTAGATAAATATCATGTAGAAGCCGTTGGTAAAGCTATACTTACATCACCTCTTCCCGGTATAAATGAGTATTATCAGTTGTTGGGAAGAATACTATCAGCTCCTTCAGAGAAGCTACTTAATGAAATTAAAGAATCCGGTTTGCGTGGTCGTGGCGGTGCCGGTTTTCCCATTGGAATGAAGCTGGAATCCTGCAGGAATACACCCGGTGAAACGAAGTTCATCGTCTGCAATGCTGATGAAGGCGACCCGGGAGCTTATTCGGATCGTTACATTCTCGAAGTACAACCGCATCGTTTGTTGTTGGGAATGTTGATTGCCGGTTTTGTTACCGGTGCGGACTATGGTGTTGTATACATTCGTGCTGAATATCCCGAATCAATTAAAATTTGTCAGTCTGCAATAGATGAAATCCGTGCAGCAGGTTATTTAGGTAAAAATATTCTTGGTTCCACTTTCAATTTTGATTTCAAAATCATAGCCGCTCAGGGAGCTTATATCTGCGGTGAAGAAACCGCTTTACTTTCGTCTATCGAAGGACAGCGCCCGGAAGTGCGTGTCCGTCCGCCTTACCCTACACAACAGGGATTGTTTAACAAACCAACGGTAGTGAACAATGTTGAAACACTTGCAGTACTTCCTTTCATTGCGGAGCATGGCGGAAAAGCTTATGCTGCAACAGGTCGCGGACGGTCAACAGGAACAAAACTGGTTTGTCTCGACAGCAGTTTTACTCGTCCGGGAATTTATGAAGTTGAAATGGGTACTCCACTGAATTTTGTAATTGAAAATTTGGGCAAGGGGTTCAAACGAAAAGTGAAGGCACTTCACATTGGAGGACCGCTGGGAGGACTGGTACCTGTTTCGAAATTCAAGGATCTCACTGTTGATTTTGAATCCTTCTCACAGAATGGATTTTTATTGGGACATGCATCGGTCATCGGTATACCGGAAGATTTTCCAATGATCGATTATCTGGAACATTTGTTTGAATTCTGTGCTCATGAAAGTTGCGGAAAATGTTTCCCTTGCCGATTAGGATCAACACGTGGTTTTGAACTCGTTCGAAAGGCCCGAATTTCTTCCTATAAAATTGATGAAGAATTATTTCAGGATCTTATTGATACAATGGAAACCGCTTCACTGTGCGCTCTTGGTGGCGGCCTGCCTCTGCCGATTAAGAATGCACTGGTTTATTTTAAGGAGGAGCTTAGTCCTTATTTTACAAAATAATAGTAGAAGGAATGTCAAAAATTGCATATATCGATCATCAGCCTTTTGAAATTAACGAAGGAGAAACAATTCTCAGTTTTATCAAGAGGCATGCAGGAAAAGATCTGGTCCCTACGCTTTGTGATGCGCCCAATCTCGATCCCTACGGTGCCTGCAGAGTTTGCAGCGTAGATGTAGCGTTGAAAGCAGACGGACCGGTGAAAGCACAGGCTTCCTGTCACACTCCTGTGATGGAAGGAACTTATATTTTTCCATCTACACCACGAATAGAAAAACTTCGCAAAAATATTGTTGAGCTGGTTTTGACAGATCATCCTCTTGACTGTCTCACCTGTGAGGTAAACAACAATTGTGAACTGCAGACTGTCGCTGCAAAAGTGGGCATCCGTGAAGTGCGTTATCCTGCAGGAAAAACTCACCTGGATAAAAAGAAGGATCTTTCACATCCTTACATGACTTCTGATTTTTCCAAATGTATCAATTGCGCGCGTTGTGTTCGAGCATGTGATGAGGTACAGGGTCAATTTGTTTTGAGCATGGCCGGCCGTGGGTTTGATAGTCATATTATAAAAGGTATGAACACCACATTTAATGAATCGGATTGTGTGAGTTGCGGTGCATGCGCACAGGCTTGTCCGACTTCAGCCATTTCAGACGTGTTTGAGTCGAAATCAATTGTTCCGGATACGAAAGTTCGGACTGTTTGTACCTATTGTGGAGTTGGATGTAATCTGGATGTTGCTGTTGCTGATAAAACCGTAAAATCTATTCAGGCTCCGTTTGATGCGGAAGTGAACCAGGGACATACCTGTCTGAAAGGACGGTACGCTTTTTCTTTTTACAATCATCCGGATCGACTGAAGGAACCTTTGATAAAAAAAGATGGCAAATTTGTTGAAGTAAGCTGGGATGAAGCCTATGACTTTATCGCGAAGAAGTTCACTGAAATCAAAACTAAATATGGTCCTGATTATATCGCCGGTATTTCGTCTGCGCGATGTACGAATGAAGAAAATTATCTCATGCAGAAATTTATGCGTGTGGTAATCGGGACAAATAATATTGATAGTTGTGCGCGGGTATGTCATTCTCCTACAGCTATTGGAATGCAAAGGACCTTCGGAACCGGCGCTGCGACCAATTCCATCATAGATTTGAAATATACCGATTGCATGATGGTGATAGGTGCGAATCCGACAGCATCTCATCCGGTCACGGGCGCGAAAATGAAGCAGACCGCAATGAAAGGGAAAACCCTCATCGTGATCGACCCGCGAAAAACGGAATTGACAAAATATGCACAGTACCATTTGCAACTCCGTCCGGGAACAAATGCAGCGGTGCTGAACATGATGTTGTACTACATCATTCAGGAAGGCTTGGAAGACAAGCAATTTATTGAAAGCCGTACAGAAGGATATGAAGAGTTCAGGAAAGAAATCCTGAATCTGAATATCGCTGAGCTCGAAAGTGTGAGTGGTGTTGACCGGAATCTGGTACGGGAAGCAGCAATTGCTTATGCAAAGGCCGGTAACGCGATGTCATTTCATGGATTGGGTGTAACCGAACATTCCCAGGGAACATTTACGGTAATGCTCATTGCTGATCTGGCGATGATCACAGGCAATATCGGAAGAAGAGGAGTAGGAGTGAATCCTTTACGTGGACAAAACAATGTACAAGGCGCGGCGGACATGGGTTGTCAGCCCTATCAGGGAGCAGGTTATCTTGATTTGAAAGATCCTGAGGTGATCACAAAATATGAATTGTTTTACAAGGCTCCTTTCCCGAAACACATTGGATACAAAATTCCCGAGATGTATGATGCCTCATTGTCAGATAAGCTGAAAGCCATCTGGATCATTGGAGAAGATTTGGTACAAACAGATCCGAATACTCAACATGTGAAGAAAGCTTTGGAGAAACTGGATCTGTTGATTGTACAGGAACTGTTTATGAGTGAAACAGCAATGATGGCAGATGTAGTTCTTCCGGGAGCATCTTTCCTCGAGAAGAGCGGAACATTCACGAATGGAGAAAGAAGAATTCAACGCGTGAATAAAGCTGTTGAACCGGTTGGAAATACAAAGGCAGACGGTCAAATTATAGTTGATCTGATGAATAAAATGGGATATCCGGAACCGGATTATGATCCGGCTGTTCAGTTGAAGGAGATCGCGGCAATTGTGCCATTCTTTAAAGGAGTGAAATGGGAAGAACTGGGAATTAATGGTAAACAATGGCCCGTGCTGGAAGATGGATCTGATACGGAGATTCTTCACACAGATACATTCAAAAGAGGCAAAGGAAAATTTGTGCACAATCCTTTTAAGGAGACAAAAGAAATTGTTGATCATGGAAAAGAATTTCCATACATCATAACTACTGTTCGAGAGCTGGAGCATTACAACAGTGGCGTTATGACACGACGGACGAGAAACAGCAGGATTCTAAAAGAGGATGTCTTGTTAATCAATCCTGATGATGCCAGAAAAAATTCTATTGGTGATGGAGAAATGGTAGCTGTAGAATCTGCACGAGGTGAAATATTTATCAAAGCAAAAGTTTCTGATGAAATGAAACCGGGTGTCATGAGTACAACCTTCCATTTTCCTGAAATCATGATGAACACAATTACATCCAGCATAAGTGATTCAGAAGCGAAATGTCCAGAGTACAAGGTCGTTGCCTGCAGAATCCGGAAGAAAGGTTGAGGATTGTTGATTGCTGATTTTAGATTGTTGATTTCGGATTAATGATCGGTTGTTCATCTTTATCTGAAAGTGGATATTGTTGTCAGTATTCAATTCTAGTACTAATAATCTTGTAATTATTCAAACTAAAATTTTTTCTTTAACTAAGCACTAAGCACTAAATGGACAGCGCCACTTTTCGATCCAGTCCCGGTGT